>CAJXLD010000091.1 GCA_913055595.1 uncultured Altererythrobacter sp. | reverse complement strand
CGAACAGCACGCCGTACATGTCGTAGACTTCGCGCTCCAGCCAGCCAGCGACGGGCCACAGCGTCGTAACGCTGGGCACCGGCGTATTTTCGGCGGCGCGGCACTTCACCATGATTCGGTGGTTCTTGGTCAGCGACAGCAGCATGTAGACGACTTCGAAACGCTCTGCGCGCGCCGGATAGTCGACCCCGGCCATTTCCATCAGTTGCTGGTACTCATGCTCGTCGCGAAGCAGGCGCAGCGCATCTTCGATACGTTCGCGCTTTACGGTCAGCACGATCTCGCCATGCTCTTCCTTGGCGGAGAGGAGCATGTCGCCCAAAGCAGTGGACAGAGCGTCTTTGACACCGTCATTGGGCGCCATGCGCGGGCCGGAATGGAGGACAGCAGCCATCAGCACGCCCCCCGTTCGGCTCGAGCGTAGTCGAGAGCCCAGGTCCAACGTGTCTCGACTTCGCTAGACACGAACGGATGTTGGAGCGAAGCAGCCATTAGCGTTCAATCGTCCCTTCGCGGCGGATCTTCCGCTGCAACTGCATCACACCATAGAGCAGCGCTTCAGCAGTCGGCGGGCAGCCGGGGATATAGATGTCCACGGGCACGATGCGGTCGCAGCCGCGCACCACGGAGTAGGAATAGTGGTAATAGCCGCCGCCATTGGCGCAGCTGCCCATGCTGATCACATATTTGGGATCGGACATCTGGTCATAGACCTTGCGCAGCGCGGGAGCCATCTTGTTGCACAACGTGCCGGCGACGATCATCACGTCCGACTGGCGCGGGGATGCGCGCGGGGCGACGCCGAAACGCTCCATGTCGTAACGCGGCATGTTCACGTGAATCATCTCCACCGCGCAGCAAGCGAGACCGAAGGTCATCCACCATAGGGAACCCGTGCGCGCCCACTGGAACAGCTCCTCGGTCGAGGTGACGAGGAAGCCCTTGTCGTTCACCTCGCCCTGAAGGGCGTTGAAGAAATCGGCATCGGGCTGGCGAATGTCGCCACCCTGTGCAGCCGGTACGAGAGTGGGGGCTGGCGTATTCATTCCCAATCCAGAGCTCCCTTCTTCCATGCATAGGCAAAGCCGACGATCAGTTCGCCGAGGAACACCATCATGGTGATCCAGCCCGGCCAACCCGTCAGGTCCAGGCTCACCGCCCAGGGGAACAGGAAGGCTGCCTCGAGATCGAAGATGATGAACAGGATGGCGATCAGGTAGAAACGCACATCGAAGCGATCGCGCGGTTCCTCGAAAGCGGGAAAACCGCATTCATATTCGCTCATCTTTTCCGCATCGGGATTGTGTGTTCCCGTCAAGCGGGAAACCCCCATCGGCAGGAAGACGAACAGCGCGGACAGACCCAATGCGATTCCGAGGAAAAGCAGGATCGGCAAATATTGTGTCAGATCGATCAAGGCAGACTCGTTTGCATGCGTGCTTGCGGTGCGGCCTCTAAGGAATGGTCAGCCATCCTGCAAGGCCAATGGGACCGGAAAATTCGCGCTTTCCAACATCACATAACACGTAAGCAGAATTGGACGACCATATAAGGTCATGTTGCACTGCACAATCTTGCGCATGTCAGAATCTCCGATTAGAGAGTGCGAGAACCCTTACCCCCTACCAAGACCCCCGAGGCAAATACCCGATGGCCACTTTCAACGAAAACGATCCGATCGTCATCCTGTCCTATGCGCGCACCCCGATGGGCGCGATGATGGGCGCGCTTTCCGATGCGTCCGCCACCGATCTGGGTGCCACCGCCGTCAAGGCAGCCCTCGAGCGCGCAGGCACCGCCGGTGAGGATATCGACCGTGTCTATATGGGCTGCGTCCTTCCCGGTGGCCTGGGTCAGGCTCCTGCCCGTCAGGCAGCGCTGAAGGCCGGGCTACCCAAAAGCGCCGAAGCCACGACCGTCAACAAGGTCTGCGGCAGCGGCATGCAAACGGTGATCATGGGTGCCGAAGCCCTCGCCGCAGGTGGTGCCGATATCGTTGTTGCAGGCGGCATGGAAAGCATGACCAATGCGCCGTACCTGCTCAAGAAGCATCGCGCCGGTGCGCGGCTCGGTCACGATACCGCCTATGACCACATGTTCCTCGACGGGCTGGAAGATGCCTACAAACCCGGTACCGCCATGGGCGCATATGCGCAGGAAATGGCCGACCAGTACCAGCTCACCCGCGAGCAGATGGACGAATACTCGATTGAATCGCTTTCCCGCGCCAATGCCGCGATCGATAGCGGCACCTTTGCAGACGAGGTCGTTCCCGTAACCATCTCCACCCGCAAGGGCGATGTCGTCGTCGATACCGACGAGTCTCCCTCCAAGGGCCGCCCTGACAAGATTCCCGCCTTGCGCCCGGCCTTCGCCAAGGAGGGTACGATAACCGCTGCAACCTCTTCTTCCATCTCCGACGGTGCGGCTGCGGTCGTCCTCGCACGCGAAAGCACGGCATCTGCCAAGGGCCTGACGCCTGTGGCCAAGCTTGTCGGCATGGCCGCCCATGCACAGGAACCTGCCGCCTTCACCACCGCCCCCGTCGGCGCGATCCAGAAGCTACTCGAGAAGACAGGCTGGAGCGTGGACGATGTCGACCTTTGGGAAGTCAACGAGGCTTTTGCCTGCGTCACCATGTTCGCCATGCGCGACATCGGCATCGCGCATGAGAAGATCAACGTGAACGGCGGCGGCACAGCGCTGGGCCACCCTATCGGTGCCAGCGGCACGCGCATCATCGTCACGCTGATCGCAGCGCTCAAGGCGCGCGGTCTGAAGCGCGGTATTGCCTCCCTCTGCATCGGCGGCGGTGAAGGTACGGCCGTGGCGGTGGAACTGGTCTGACGCCTTTCGCAAAGGATTCGCTATACCCCCACAGGTCGTGATATCGGTGCCGACGGGTCGCGAGGTCTGAACCATTCGATGGGGGGATAGCGATGAAGAAACTTGCACTGATTGCCGGCGTGCTTGCGCTCGGCGCATGCCAGTCCGAACCTGCAGAAGAACCTGTGGCCGAAGAGACTGAAGCTGCCGTCGAGGAAGTGGCGCTTGCAGTAGACGGCCTGCCTGGTGCCGGTACCTACGAAGTGGTTATGGCTGACGGTACGGAAGGGACCTATGTCGCCGCAGAGGACGGCACGTTCACCTGGACCGCGGGCGACACGGTCGAAACGGGCACTTGGTCCATCCGCCCTCCCGACCAATGGTGTGAACAGGCTGATGGTGAAGAGGAAGTCATTTGCCACACAGAAGCGATTTCTGAGGACGGTGTCTGGAGCTCTTTCGATGCCGAAGGCAATGTTTCGGCAGCCTCGATTGTCCGCGTCGCGGAATAGACTCCAAGTATATTGATCAGCATTCTCGACGAAAGGGCGGCCTCTGTGCCGACCCTTTCTGTTGCAGATCACCAAGGTCGGCAATGCCATAGCCATCGGGCCGCTGGTATGAGACAATGCGCGCCTGACAATCAAGGGAGAGACGAAATGAAGAAGGCTCTCATTGCCGCGAGCATCCTCGTCTTGGCGGCGTGCTCGCAAGAAGTTGCCGATACAGCTAAAACTGCCGAAGAAACTGCGCCAACGCCAAGCGAGGAAGCGGGCTTTGAAGCCGTTGCCCCAGGCGATTACAACGTCATTCGGGCCGATGGCAGCGTTGACCAGTTGACCATCCATCCCGGCCTCACCTGGACGATGGTGTTTTCAGACGGAAACGCCGCTGGCGGCACTATTTTTGCCCAAGGCGGCCAGAACTGCTTCGTCACCGAAGGCGTCGAAGGGCACCAGTGCTTTACCGAAGGTCCAAGGGCCGAAGATGGCAGTATGGAAGTGACCGCCGAAGATGGTGAAGTGATGTCGGTCGTCCCCACCCAGTTCGACCCGGAATAGCATTAAGCATTCCAATTTTCGGAAAACTAACCATTCTCGCGGACCGTTCGGTTCAGTCCTGCCAAAACCAGTTAGGGGGCAAAAAATGAAGAAGTTTGTAGTTGCGGCGAGCGCTCTGGCGCTTGCAGCCTGTGGCGGCAATGATGCCGAAGTGGCCGAAACCGAGATAGCTTCGGGTGAGTCTGCCGAAGCGGCTGAAGACGCAGTCTCAGAAAATTCGCTGGTAGGCTCCTATGGTGGTGAAGGCGAGGACGGTGAAACATGGGTGTCCACGCTCAATGCCGACGGAAGCTATCAGGATATCGTCGGAGGAGAAGTCTCCGAATCGGGTAGCTGGACCCATGAGGGCGACCAGCTCTGCTTCAACCCCGATGTCGAAGAGGGGACGATATCTGAGCAGACCTGCCTGACGCTTGTCAGCGTGAATCCAGATGGCTCGCTGGTGATGTCCGACGCAGAGGGTTCTGAAATGATCGTGCCGCGTCTCGCGGAATAGTCTCCTCGGTACCCACAGTTAGGAGGGTAAAGGGCGGTCGACTGGGCCGCCCTCTTCTCTCAGGGTTCTCCTGCGCCCCAAAGCCGCGCTTCCAGAATCCAGCCTGAACGGCCATCGGTTGCGAATTCGCACCAGCCTTGCTTGCAATCACCCAATGTACCTACAACGCCTGGCTCTACATTCCAGTTCAGTTCACTGCCATCACTCGGCGCAGAACGCAGTTCTGCCAAGCCTTCCCCCACAACTACCGCATGGCGCTCTAACGACAAAAGCCCGTTAAAGACCCAACCCCGGGTACCATCGACCTCCTCGATCAACCGCCAACCTTGCTGCAAGCGGATCACTTTCACCGGCAGGCCTTCCCGGCGATAAACCCAGTCGATCCGAAATCGTTCACTGGGCCCGACACGCATATTCACTTCGTCGGCTGCGAGACTGGCCCAGTAAGGTACCTCGCGCTCCTGCGCGGCGGCTTGATAGGATAGGCCACAGAGCGTTGATATTGCCAGACAGATGGAAAGTGCGATGCTGCGCATGGCGCTGCCCTAGACCGGGGTGTGGATTCGCATCAAGCTTTGTACTTCGCAGGCTTGCCCCTTCGCACAAACCCGTCTTAATAGGCGCAATGTACGAAATCTCGCCACAAGAGCGGGGATGGAGGGGAAATAATGTTTCGCAAGATCGCCGCTGTTGTGGCGCTGTCCGCAGTGCCTGTCGCCGTCCATGCTCAGGATGCCGCGGAGGTGGCGCCAGATTCTGGCGATACGGCATGGATACTGGTCTCGGCTGCTTTGGTCCTGTTGATGACCTTGCCGGGCCTTGGGCTCTTCTATGGCGGTCTGGTCCGTGCCAAGAATTTCCTCTCAGTCTTCCTGCAGGTCGGCGCGATTGCGGCGGTTGCCTCCGTGCTGTGGATCGCCGTCGGCTACTCGCTTGCCTTTGGTGACGTAACGCATGGCTATTTCGGCAGCATGCAGCATGCGATGCTTGGCAATATGGCCGACATCTATGACGGGCTGGCCATTCCCGAGAGCACTTTGGCGCTGTTCCAGATGACCTTTGCTGCCATCACCCCGGCCCTGATGGTCGGCGCTTGGGTAGATCGTGCACGCTTTGGATGGGTCGTGCTGTTTTGTGCCATCTGGGGGCTGGTGGTTTATGCCCCGGTCGCTCATTGGATTTGGGGCACCGGTTGGCTTGCCGATCGCGGCGTTCTCGATTTTGCCGGAGGCTTGGTGGTCCATACCACTGCAGGTGTCTCGGCACTCATCATCGCTCTGATGCTCGGCAAACGCCAGGGATTTCCAAGCAGCGCGCTTCTGCCCCATGCTCCAGGCCTGACCATGCTCGGCTCTGTCCTGCTGTGGGTGGGTTGGTTCGGCTTCAACGGCGGATCGGCGCTCAGCTCTTCGGCTGACGCATCCAATGCCATCCTCAACACCCATGTGGCCGCATCGGTCGCAGCCTTGGTCTGGATTCTGATCGAGCGGATTACTTTCGGGAAACCGACCACGGTTGGATTTGCCACCGGTGCAATTGCCGGCCTCGCCACGATCACTCCCGCCGCGGGTTTCGTGTCGCCGGGAGCAGCGATCGTGATCGGCATCGCGGCTGCTGCCGTATGTTACTATGCCATCCAGCTGGTGAAGATGAAGCTGCATATCGACGATTCGCTGGACGTCTTCGCCGTTCACGGCGTGGGCGGCATGCTCGGTTCGATCCTGCTCGGCGTTTTCATGGCCGAGAGCCTTGGTGGCAGTGGCTATGCCGAAGGCATGACCATGGGGTCGATGGTTGGCGAGCAGGTCATGGCTGTCGTCGTGGTTGCACTGTTTTCAGCTGTCCTGACAGCACTTATCGCCAAGGCGATCAGCTTCATCATCCCCATGCGTGTCTCGGAGGATGAGGAAGTCCAGGGTCTCGATATCTCCAGCCATGGCGAACGCGGCTGGGATCTGGATAGCTGATCTTGGATCGGGAGCGGTTCAAGCCGCTCGCGTCTCATTCGAGTTTCGCCTGCCTCAATCCCCGGTAAGGATACGATCCACCAGTTCCTTCACCGTGGGGGTGAAATTGTTGGAATAGAACGGGTCCTGCTTGAAGCGGTATGCCGCATGGCCGGCAAAGGCCAGATTGTCGTCTACCGGGCCGCCATGCGCGATGTCCTGCAGAGTCTTCTGGATGCAGAAGCTGCGCGGATCGGCCAGGCGCCCGGTGGTGTAATCGTCGTGGTCCTTCCATGACGAAAACCCGCAATGCGAAAGGCAACCCATGCAATCGGCCTGGTCCTTGCGGATCGAGGCGCGTTCCTCAGGCGTGACAAAGACAACCGTATCGTCGGGCGTTTTCAGCGCTTCGGTAAAGCCCTGTCCATTCCATGTCCGGGCACGCTCCAGATCCTTGGGCGCCACCCAGAAGTTCTTGCCCTTCACACCGACATCGAGCTGCACAGTATGTTCACCGGCCTCGACGCGCGAATAAGGGATTTGCCGCTCGCTGCGCGCTTCGAGATTGCGCAGGAAGGGATTGCGGATGGCAGAGGAATAGAAACCCGTCGGACTGAAACGATGCAGCAGCACATCACCCGGCTCCAGCTCTCGCAGCTTGTTCTTCCACTGCTCGGGGATCGGGCTTTCCTTGGTTATCAGCGGGCGCGTGCCGAACTGGAAAGCGATCTGCCCCAGTTCGGGATTGTCGATCCAGTCATTCCATTCGCGCAGGAACCATACACCGCCAGCCATGATGATCGGCACATCGTCGGAAATGCCTTCCTTGCGCATAACATCGCGCACGGCTTTTACGCGTGGATAGGGATCTTCCGGCTTGGTCGGGTCTTCGGCATTGGACAGGCCATTGTGGCCGCCCGCCAGCCATGGGTCCTCGTAAACGACCGCCGCCATGAGGTCTGCAACCTTGTGATAGCTACGTTTCCACAGCGCGCGGAATGCACGGCCCGAACTGATGATCGGCAAGTAGTTGACGTTGAAGCGCGCCGCGATATCGGCCAGCTTGTACGGCATGCCTGCTCCGCAGGTGACGCCCGTCACCAGCCCGCGCGTCTTTTCCAGAACGCCTTCGAGGACCTGCTGGGCGCCGCCCATTTCCCACAGCACATTTATATTGATCGCACCCTTGCCATTGGCGAGGTCATAGGCGCGGCGAACCTGCTCCACCGCACCTGCAATCGCATAATCGATCAGCTCCTGATGCCGCTCCTTGCGGGTGGCGCCGTGATAATCCTGGGGAATCACATTGCCGTCCGAATCATAACTGTCGGTATTCACAGCACTGACCGTGCCGATGCCGCCGGCCGCCGCCCAGGCGCCGGAGCTCATATGGTTGGTCGCCGAAACGCCCTTGCCGCCTTCGATCAGCGGCCAGACCTCTCGGCCTCCATAATTGATCGGTTTAAGTCCCTTAAATCCCATACATTCCCTTTTGGCTTGCGCTTCTAAGGCAGCAAGTCCGTCCCGTTATCGCCGGGCTGCATGCACGGCTCAATTTCATGCGGCTCCGGGCGTTCGCCCACAGCCTCGAATTGCGCGTAATATCCGGCAATCTCCGGTTTCAGGTCGAAGTCGACCAGTTGAAAACCAACGCGCTCGAATTCGCAGAAGAGCAGCTGTGGGTCAATGCCATGCTCTGAAGAGGGCTTGTCCACGTCCACCACGACCACCTGGCCCCCATCACGCAAGGCTGGTCGCAAGCGCCACAGGAATGCGTAAGGTTCGGTGATTTCATGGTACATATGGACCATTAATATCCGGTCGAAACTGTCAGCCGGCAGGCCCGGATCATCTTCGACACCGAGTTTGATGGAAACATTGTCGAGCCGCTCACGCTCCACGCGATCGCCTAGGCGGCGCAGCGCCCCCTCGTCGATATCCTGCGCCAACACTCGCCCGCTTTCCCCGACGCGGGCTGCCAATCGCACGGTGTAATAGCCTTCACCTGCACCAATATCGGCAACAGTCATGCCGCGCGTGATATTGGCCTTGTCCATCACGGTAACCGCCTCGCGCCGGTCATCTCGGATTTGCTCGGTAGAAAAAGCATTGCTGCCCGTTTCCGAAACCGGACGATAGGCACGCGGAAAATCGAGAGATGAGACCGGGCGATCATCATCCGTCGGCTCGCATCCGGCAAGGCCGGTTACGACTGCACATAGCAACAAGGCGTTTAGGCGTTTCATAGATCCGCTATCTGGTTAGGCGCTAAGCCTCTTGCCGAAAAGACCTTGCCAGAGAATTGAGCTTTCCAACCATCGGTGCGACCCTTGTTGCCCTTCCCCTACTCCACGTCCTCAACATCCACGGTTTCGCCCGTTACACGCTGGGCCAAGGCGGCAGCGATATAGTCGTCGATCTTGCCGTCAAGGACATCGTCGGGCGCGCTTGAGGTTACGCCCGTGCGCAGGTCCTTCACCATCTGGTAGGGTTGCAGCACATAGGAGCGAATCTGGTGCCCCCAGCCGATCTCTGTCTTTTCCTGATATTCACCAGCCGCGGCCGCTTCGCGTTCGGCCATCTCGCGCTCGAAAAGGCGCGCCTTGAGCATGTTCATGGCCGTGGCGCGGTTCTTGTGCTGCGATCGGTCATTCTGGCTCGCGACCACGATACCGGTAGGAATATGCGTGATACGCACCGCGGAATCGGTGGTGTTGACGTGCTGGCCACCCGCGCCCGAGGCACGATAGGTGTCGATGCGCAAGTCGCTATCGTTCACCTCGATATCGATATCGTCATCGATGACCGGATAGACCCAGACGGAGCTGAAGGAAGTGTGGCGCCGCGCAGAACTGTCGTAGGGGCTGATTCGAACGAGGCGGTGCACGCCGCTTTCGGTCTTGGCATAGCCATAGGCGTTCTCGCCCTTGATGAGCAGCGTCGCCGACTTGATACCGGCTTGCT
>CAJXLD010000090.1 GCA_913055595.1 uncultured Altererythrobacter sp. | reverse complement strand
GATCGTCATTGAGCGAGGCGTCATGCGCCAGCTTCTTGTACTTCTCCAGCAGCTGCGGCGCATTGCCCCGCGCCCTGCTGTCGATCCGGTTGGACTGGTTGCCGCCTCCGCCGCGATTGCTGCCACGGCCGCGCCGACGATTGTTATTGCGTTGGCTATTCAAAGGGAAATCCGTTTCCTCATTGGGACCGGAACAGATTACTTTTCCGGTCGCATGACCCCTCTCCACAGCGCCACATGGCAACTGTGCCAGTTTCCGATTTGCAAAGGCAAATGACGTGAAACGCCGCTTACGGAGCAAATTTCGGAGTTCGGCCACCGGTTGCGGGCAAATGCCCCTGCACCCAAGGCCTGTGACTAGAGGTAGCTACTCGAAAATCATTTGCCAAGTCCTAATGTCAGGACAAGTGCACGCGGCCTTCCACCGAGGTCTTTATGGCACATAACTGAAAATCCAGCCTTTTCGGCAATGGCCGAGACCGCATTTTCTTGCGCAGCGCCGATTTCCAGCACCGCAACACCGCCTTCTTCAAGTAAATCATACAGTTGCGGAATTAGAATGCGGTAGTCATCCAGCCCATCGGTACCGGAAAAAAGTGCGCCAGCGGGCTCGAAGTCCCGTACATCGGGGTCAAGCTCGGCGTCAGCTTCCACATAGGGAGGATTGGCCAGAATCAGGTCGAATAGCCCCAACTCTTCCGACCAGCCGGCTTCGTGCCAGTCCCGGTGCAGAATCCGCGTGCGATTGGCCACGCCAAGGCGAGCCGCATTTTGCGAGGCGACAGCCATGGCTCCCAGCGATCGATCTATGCCGATGCCCTCAGCTTCAGGCCGTTCGGCCAGCACGCTGAGCAGCAGCGCGCCCGATCCCACCCCGCAATCGAGCACGCGTCTCGGCGACGAGCTTTCCGCAAGTGCCACCTCCAACACACACTCGCTATCGCTGCGCGGGATCAGCACTTCCTCGGTCACCACGAAACTGCGGCCGTAAAATTCCTGTGTGCCTACAATGTATGCGATGGGCTCACAGGTTTCCCTTCGGGCGAGGAGTCCGACGAATGCTTCCGGCACCGTATCGTCCATGTGCTTGAGCAACAGGTCCGAACGGGACACGCGCAGCGCATGCGCCATCAGCAATTCGGCATCGAGCCGTGCGGTATCCGATGTTGTCTCCAGCCGCCGGGTCGCATCGCGCAGGGCCTCGGCGATGGTCATCTCATGCTTCCATCGCCGCCAGGCGCTTGGCCTCGTCCTCGGAGGTAAGCGCATCGACGATCTCGCCCAGCGCGGAACCGGCGAGCACTTCGTCCAGCTTGTGCAGCGTGAGGCCGATGCGATGGTCGGTCACCCGGCCTTGCGGGAAATTATACGTACGGATCCGTTCGGACCGATCACCTGATCCGACCATGGCACGGCGCGCTTCCGCCTCTTCGCCCTGCGCTTCCTCGCGCATCTTTTCATACAAGCGAGCCCGCAGCACCTGCATGGCCTTGGCGCGGTTCTTGTGCTGGCTTCGCTCGTCCTGCTGGATCACCACAAGCCCTGTCGGCAAGTGGGTGATGCGCACGGCGGAGTCGGTCGTATTGACGTGCTGGCCACCCGCACCGGAGGCGCGGTAAATATCTATTTTCAAATCATTATCATTGATCTGGACATCGACCTCGGTCGGCTCGGGCAGTACCGCCACGGTTGCAGCAGAAGTGTGGATGCGCCCACCGCTTTCGGTGACGGGAACGCGCTGCACGCGGTGCACCCCGCTTTCCCATTTGAGCTTGGCGAACACGCCCTGCCCGGTGACATTGGCGACGATTTCCTTGAAGCCGCCCGCATCGGACGCATTCATGCTGACCGGCTCGACCTTCCAGCCCTGCTCGGCAGCGAATTTCTCATACATGCGGTAGAGGTCGCCCGCGAAAAGCGCCGCCTCGTCACCGCCCGTACCGGCGCGAATCTCCAGCATGGCGGGGCGCTGATCGGCTTCGTCCTTGGGCAGCATGGCAATAGCGAGTTCGTGCTCGGCATCGGGCAGGCGCTGCTTCAGCTCGGCCAGTTCCTCTTCCGCCATCGCCTTCATTTCGGGATCGGCGAGCATCTCCTGCAGGCCTGCAATCTCTTCGCGGATCGCGGTCACCTCGGCGGCGATCTTGGCCACAGGTTCCAGCTCGGCATAGTCGCGGCTGGCCTGCACGAATTCCTCACCCTCCAGCTGGCCCGAGGCCATGCGCGCCTCAAGCTCGGCAAAGCGATGGGTGATCTGCTGCAGACGTTCGGCGGGGATGGTCATTATCGGTTGTCGAAAAGGCTTTGTGCTTCACCAGCCCTGTCAAAGTCATGGTCAAGTAAGGTCAGTCCGTGCGTGCGTGTGCCGTCACGAACGTCGAACGAGACCAGAATCGCTGGCTCCGCCTTTCGTGCTTTGTCGTATCGCTTCCTAGGGCTACCAGTCACGAAGAGTTCGGCGACGAATCCAGCCTGCCTGAACGTGTTTGCCAGCGCTACGGCTTCCTCAACGCGTTCGTCGTTCTCCGCTGCAATCGCAACGTCTAGGCGCCCCTCACCCTTCGCCCCCACCAACATCGCCAACCGCTCGATTCCCGCTGCCCAGCCCACCGCAGGTGTCGGTGCACCGCCGAGCGATTCCATCAGCCCGTCATAGCGCCCGCCGCCGAGCACGGTGCCCTGCGCACCCAGTCTGTCTGTGATGAATTCGAAGGCTGTGTGGCGGTAGTAGTCGAGGCCGCGCACCAGCTTTTCGAGCCGCTGCCATTTGACGCCCGCAGCATCGAGGCCTGCGGTAACCGCACCGAAGAAATCCTGCGCTTCCGCCGTCAGGAACTCGTCGATCTTGGGCGCATCGGCGACGAAAGCCTGGTCGCGCGGGTCCTTGGAATCGAGAATGCGCAGCGGGTTGCGTTCGAGCCGCTCCTGCGAATCTTCGGACAGTTCGCCGCGCACCGCCTGGAAATAGGCGAGCAATGCCGCGCGCCAGCTGTCGCGGCTGTCGGCATCGCCCAAAGTATTGAGCTGCAGCGTCACGCCATCGGCAATGCCCAGTTCCTTGAGCAACTGGTCTGCCATGCACAGCAGCTCGACATCGGCCTGCGGTTCGGCGGCTCCGATGATCTCGGCATCGATCTGGTGGAACTGGCGGTAGCGGCCCTTCTGCGGGCGTTCGTAACGGAAGAGCGGGCCATGCGTTGCCACTTTTAGCGGCGCATATTGCTGCCAGCCATCGGTGAGGTAGGCGCGCGCGATCCCGGCGGTGAATTCGGGACGCAGCGTCAGGCTCTCGCCGCCGCGATCCTCGAAGCTATACATTTCCTTCGACACAACGTCGGTCGTTTCGCCCAATGAGCGGGCGAAAACCTCGGTCTTTTCGAACACGGGCATCTCCACCCGGCGGAAGCGATAGAGCTTGCGCACGCGCTCGAAGGTTTCGACCACGAAGGCGAATGCCTCCGCATCGGCGCCGAAGATATCCTGTGTGCCCCTGATCGGGCGCGGTGTCTGAACCTTGCTCATGGAGAGCAGCCTTTAGGGCTGCTTGGCGCCAAGGGCAATTCCATCCATCCGCTCATGCTGAGCCTGTCGAAGCATAGTCCTTCTCCTTTGAGGCAGTGACTGCCCTTCGACAGGCTCAGGGCGAGCGGGGATTGGCTTACTCCGCCGCCTCCAGGAAGCGATCGTCGATCGAGGTATCGGCTTCCCAGCTCTTCAATTCGGGCAGCACCGTCTCGGCGAACATGCGCATTGAGCGCACCGCATCGTCCTGCGGCATGCCGCCGAAATAGACATGCGGGAAGAAGCCCTGCGGGTTGTAGATGCCCTTCAGCTCCCACAACCGGTCGAGGATCTGCTGCGGCGTACCGGTGATCGCGCCCTTGGAGAAATTCTCGCAATAGGCGTCGATCTCCTCCGGCGAGTGGAGCATCATCTTCTCGTAATGCTCATAGCCCTTCACATTGGCGAAAGTTCCGGGCTTGGCGAGGGAGTAATTCTTGATCGCTGCGCGCATGGTGTTGGCGAGATATTTCTGGCCCTGCGCTTCCGCGAAATCGCCATCCTCATGGATATAGAAGTTGCCGCTGAGCATGGGCGGCGGGGGCAGCGAGCCATCGTTATGCACTTCGGCCCACACGGCCTTGTACTGGTCCGGCGGGGTTTCCTGCCCGCGCTGCGGGATCATCAGCACCATATTGCCGAAACTATGCTTGGCGGCGGCATACATGGAATTGCCTGAAAGCGATCCGCAGAACTTGCGGCCTTCGAAGCTTTTGATCGGTCGCGGACGAAGCTCGGTGCGCGGGATGGTGCCGTAGGCACCCTCGCCCTCGATCACGCCCGTTTCCAGCGCCGGGATCAGCACGTCGAGAATGTCGCTGTAGAGAGCGCGGCTCTTGTTCTGGTCGATCCCCATGCCGGCAAATTCCTGCGGTGAGAGGCCTCCGCCGAAGCCCAGGATCGCCCGCCCGCCCGAGAGGATATCAAGATTGATGATATATTCGGCCAGCCGCACGGGATTGTGCCAGGGCACGATGATGCATTGCGTGCCCAGCTTTATGCGCTTGGTGCGCGCGGCAATATAGGTGAGCAGCTGGACCGGATCGTTGGAGACGGAGTAATCGGAGAAATGATGCTCGGTGATCCACACCGAATCATAACCCAGCTCCTCGGCCAGGACGAGGTTTTCAACCTCCTCGCGCACCAATTGCGCGTCGTTATAGGAATCGCCGCGCTGGTGCGCGAAGCCGGTCGCAAGGCCTACATGCATCTCTCTCACTCCTGTCAGCGATGGCGTGGCGGTCGGTTGGTCCGACTCTTCGCACAGCCATCTTCACGCTCGTTACAATGGCGCAGTTTGCCCCCTCCTGCAATTCGCCTGTGGCATTGGCGGCACAACTGCTCTAACGGGACCGGGATTTGGGAGGGGATGCCGCCAAACCTCGGCCGCAAGTATTGCGGCGCATGCTAACGGAAGACGGACATCCATGCGTATCGAACATATTCCGGTCGGCGATAATCCGCCCGAAAACCTGAACGTCATCATCGAAGTGCCCGCCGGCGGCGAGCCGGTGAAGTACGAGTTCGACAAGAAGAGCGGTGCGCTTTTCGTCGATCGTATCCTGCACACACCTATGCGCTATCCGGCCAATTACGGCTTTGTCCCGCACACGCTTTCACCCGATGGCGACCCTCTTGATGCGCTGGTGATTGCCCGTTCGCCCTTCATTCCCGGCTGCGTGGTGCGCGCCCGCCCGATTGGCGTGCTCAACCTGGAGGACGAGCATGGCGGTGACGAAAAGCTGGTCTGCGTGCCGGTGGATTCGACATTCCCCTATTATTCCGATGTCGGGGAAACCAAGGACCTGCCCTCGATCATCTTCCAGCAGATCGAGCACTTCTTCACCCACTACAAGGATCTGGAGAAGGAGAAATGGGTGCGCATCGGTGCCTGGGGTGATGCGGCCGAAGCGCGCCGCGTGACGCTGGAAGCCATCGAGCGTTACGACGCGAACAAGCAAGGCTAGAACTGAAGAGGGGGCCCCCGGCTTTTACCGGTGAGCCCCCAGAACGCGAAAACCGAAGGGCTTACACGTTCAACTCAATGCCGCGATTCCCTTGAAGAATCCGGTCAGTAATACGGGCAGGCCAATGGCCAGCAGCCACAGCACCGCGCAATCGCGTTTGAACTTGTCGGCCAATGCAGGATCGGCGGCCTGTTCGTCTGACAGGTCTTTCCAGCGTGCCTCGAACTGGCGGCAGCCGGGAATGATCGCAAAGACCAGCACCACAAGCGCCGCGTAGGGCATGAGCGAAGCCTGGCCGGTTTTCATGGCCGACATGGTCAGGAAAATATGCAGGCCGGTATATACCAGCAGTGCGAAAGCGACATGGTCGCTTATCTTCTTACGCCAATCGAGAACGTCCGCCTTGCGCTTTTGCGTCTCTGTAGCGGACTGTTGCAGCGCGGTTTCCATGCGCTCTCCCCTTTTCAGTCCTTGATACAGATTATTACAATTATTGTGCAAATGCGCAAGAGCGTTAACCACAGCTGGTGGAAACCCCCAAAGATGGAGACCGGTGTATTCCATTTTCGAGTCCCATGCATGAATCTTGCCAAATGCTCTTCAAAGCACGACGAAGCATGCTATTTGGCAAGGCATGAACAGTCTGCAGGACGAAATGATCGACAATCAATCGTTGGCCTCGAAGATGGAGCAGGCGCATGATGCCGCTGCGCCTGAACTGCCTCCGCAGGGTGGGCTGGAAGTTGTCTCCATTGCCAAGAGCTATGACAAAAGGGCCGTGCTCACCGACATCTCGTTGACGGTTGCCAAGGGAGAGGTGCTGGGCCTGCTTGGCCCCAATGGCGCGGGCAAGACGACCTGCTTCTATTCGATCATGGGCCTGGTGCGCCCCGATAGCGGCCGCATCCTGATGGACGGCGTCGATGTGACCAAGCTGCCCATGTATCGCCGCGCGATCCTAGGCCTTGGCTATTTGCCGCAGGAAACCAGCATCTTTCGCGGCATGACGGTGGAACAGAACATCAATTGCGTGCTCGAAATGGTCGAGCCGGACAAGCATGTGCGCGAGCAGGAGCTCGAGACGCTGCTGGAAGAATTCCATATAGAGCGCTTGCGCGACAGCCCGGCCATGGCGCTGTCGGGCGGTGAGCGTCGACGCTGCGAGAT
Organism: uncultured Altererythrobacter sp.; assembly: GCA_913055595.1. Classification (GTDB taxonomy): domain Bacteria; phylum Pseudomonadota; class Alphaproteobacteria; order Sphingomonadales; family Sphingomonadaceae; genus Alteraurantiacibacter. Next base: position 2,697 of record CAJXLD010000090.1, on the reverse strand, counting down.
TGCCCGCGCGCTGGCAGCCAAGCCCTCGATCATGCTGCTGGACGAGCCCTTTGCCGGGATCGACCCGCTCTCCATCGCAGACATCCGCCATTTGGTTACCGACTTGAGAGATCGCGGCATCGGCGTGCTGATTACCGACCACAATGTTCGCGAAACGCTCGATATCGTGGACCGCGCTTGCATCATCTATGGCGGGCAGGTCCTGTTCGCCGGCAGCCCGCAAGAGCTGGTCGCGGACGAAAACGTGCGCCGCCTCTATCTCGGCGAATCCTTCACGCTCTGATGTCCGGTGCTTGGAATGTGACCGCCTCCGGCACCCTCGGCGCACCGGTCTCGGCACCGGCCCACACCCCCACCCGGCCACCCAATCAGTATCGTGCCGTGGGTGGCCGGGTGGGGGTGTGGGCCGGTGCCGTGCGCAGGGCTGAGCGGAGCGAAGCCCGGGGCGACGCATAATGGCCCTCGGCCCCCGCCTGGACCTAAGGCAGACCCAGTCGCTGGTGATGACGCCGCAATTGCAGCAGGCGATCAAGCTGCTGGCGCTGTCCAATCTGGAAATCGAAGCCTTCATCGGCGATGCGCTGGAAAACAATCCGCTCCTTGAGGCTGGGGAAGCGCAACGCGAAGGCGCCGATCCTGCTGAGGCGCTTGATGGCGACACTTCTGCCGAACCGACCACCGCCGACGAACTGATACTGGCAGGCGCGGGCGAGGCCGACGCCCCGCTCGATATCGATCCCGATTCGCTCGACCGCGACCGCGATACGGGCGACTGGTCGGCAGCGCATGGCATGGCGGGCGGGGAGGATGGCCCCGATATCAGCGAACATGGCGATGCCGAACTCTCGCTTGTCGATCACCTGGAAGCGCAGATCGGTCCCGCCGCACCCGATGATCGCACCGCCTTTATCGCGCGCCATATTGTCGGCCTGCTCGACGAGGCCGGCTACCTGCCGCATACATTGCCCGACATCGCGCAAGACCTGGGCATCGGGGTTGGCGGAGTCGAGCAGGCGCTGGACGTGGTCCAATCGCTCGACCCCACCGGTGTTGGCGCGCGCAACCTGTCCGAATGCCTGGCGCTTCAGGCGAAGGAAGCCGATCGCTACGATCCGTGCATGCAGGTGCTGATCGCCAATCTGGAACTGCTCGCCAAAGGCAGCTTCGCGCAGATCAAGCGCATCTGCCATGTCGATGATGAAGATTTGGCCGAAATGCTCAGCGAGCTGCGCAGTTACGATCCCAAGCCAGGGCTGCAATTCGGCGGTGCAGCGCAAGCGGCTGTGGTGCCCGACGTGTTGATCAGCGCCACCAGTAAGGGAGGCTGGGATATCCAGCTCAACCAGGCGACCTTGCCGCGGCTGGTGGTCAATCGCGAATATTACGTCGAACTGCGCGGCGGCTGCCCTGACAAGCAATCGAAGGGCTGGCTGTCGGAAAAGCTTGCCGACGCCAACTGGCTGGTAAAAGCGCTCGACCAAAGGCAGAAGACGATCCTCAAAGTCGCCAGCGAAATCGTGAAGCAACAGGAAGGCTTCTTCCGCCGCGGCGTTGCGGAACTCAAACCGCTCACGCTGGCCAAGGTAGCCGATGCCATCGAAATGCACGAAAGCACCGTCAGCCGCGTCACCAGCAACAAATATCTCGCCTGCGAGCGCGGCACATTCGAGCTTAAATACTTCTTTACCAGCGGTGTCGGCAGCGCCGATGGCGAAGGAGCCAGCGCCGAAGCCGTTAAGGCTCGCATCAAGGCGCTGTGCGATGCCGAGGATCCGAAAAAGATCCTCTCCGACGACAAATTGGTGGAACTTCTGAAAGCCGAAGGCTTCGACCTCGCCCGGCGAACCGTGGCGAAATATCGCGAGGCCATCGGGATTGGTTCGTCAGTGCAGCGGCGGCGGCAGAAGAAGTTGTCGGCTATGGGGTAGTGACCCTGCGGCATCAAAGCCCGGCCCCATGCAACCCAAAGCTGAAAAGGGCCAAAAGCAGACATTCCACTAACGACCCAATTGCGGACGTTAGCAAATGGCTAAAATCTCGCTGCCTGTAGTTCGACATCGGCATCACTCCAGGCCTCTTCGAAGCGCGCGCGAGCTGTGGCTGCGGCCTCGGACCTGTCCTGCATCTCCAGAGATTGGGTCAGTCCAAATAAGGCCCAGCCATTATTCTGATGCCAGACAAGGTCTCTACGAAAAACTTGCTCTGCGGCAGCTGGCTGTTCGGCATTCAACAATGCTTGTCCAAGGAAAAGACGGGCGGCAATCGGCCAGTTTGGGGGTTCGCCGTAGCGCAACTCATCTTCGACTTCGACGGCTCGCGCGAATGCGGAAATCGCCGCTTGGGTGTTGTCCTGTGCTTCATCGATCTCGCCCTGCAGAATGTTCGCGGCGATCATCAGCAGACGCTCAGGGGAGTTAGCGATGCCCGGAATCACCGTCTCATTTAGGCTTTCGGCCGCATCGCGCACTTCCTGAAGTTCTAGGCTTGCCTGTTCCAGATCTCCTTGAGCGACGAATGCGCTGCCCCTTGTGTATGAGATCATGCCGTCAAGGTAGGGTAACCCGTTGTCAGGTTTTGGCACCGACAGGATTGCGTCCCAATTGCCGAATATACGGTGCAACATCCATACGTGGGCATTTGCGAGTTGCGCGCGTCCGGCTGACGGGCTTTGCTCTGCTGCTGCTTCGAGAGCGGCGG
>CAJXLD010000089.1 GCA_913055595.1 uncultured Altererythrobacter sp. | reverse complement strand
ATAGGAGGTGTGGCAACCGCCTGTATCCATCGCATCGGCCTCGCCAATATCGGCCGCGCGCGCCTTCACCGCGCCTAGCCACCGCGCCATCACGCCGCAGCGTCCTTCAACGCCCTTCGCCTCCCAAGCGCGCTGGTTTTCACGCAGGCGAGCAGCCTTTCCGGCCACCTCCTCGCGCGAAGAAACGGCAATACTGTGATCGGCTGTGCCGGTACGCGGATTGCGCACGTCAAGCACGGCGGATTGCGATGACATATGGCTCTCCCTCTACAGGCGCGAGCCTAATGGCTTGGCCCGCTGCACGGAAGTGCTTTCCTTCTCCCCTCCCGCTTGCGGGAGGGGGCGGGGGTGGGAATGGGCTCGTAAGAGCCCACCCCGCTGCGACTAGGACTTGGCTGAAGCCAAGCCCAAGTCTCGCTGCCCCTCCCGCAAGCGGGAGGGGAGAAGTGCATTAGAAACCGTAACGCAGGCCCAGCCAGATCGTCTGCGGAATGCCATAGTCCATCGAACCGCCCTGGTTGCGGGTGACGATTAGCTCGTCGAAAAGGTTTTCCACCCGCATGACAGCCGAAAGCTTGTCCACGATCGGGACCTGCGCGAACAAATCCACCGTTGTGGCGGCGGGCAGCACGTCATTTTCCTGATCGCCTTCGAACTGCTTGGAGACATGACGCAGCGTGGCGGAGAAATTCATGCCATTTGCCGCGCGATAGCTGGCAGTTGTGCTGGCCATGAAGGTCGGAGTTTGCGGCGGCTTGTTGCCATCGAGAATGCCGGCAGAGCCACTGCCCTGGATCTTTGCATCGGTCAGGGCAATGCTGGAGACAAGTCCAAAGGGGCCCCGCTGGATGTTAACCGATGCCTCTACACCGAAAGCATCGATCGCATCGAGGTTCTGCCTCTGGCGCAGGTTCGGCTCGAGCGTCACATTCGCGATCGCATCCTTCACCTTGTTGTCGAAAACGTTGACGGAGAATTGCGTATCCTCCTCGACATTGAAGTCGATCCCAGCCTCAAAGCCGCGAAGGCGTTCGGGAACCAGGTTCTCATTCGCAAGCGTGGTGACGGGGAAGACCACAAAGGGACGGTAGAGCTCGTTCAGCGTGGGCAGGCGAATACCCGTGTAGGCCGCTGCGCGCAGCGTGACCGCCTCATTGGCCTGCACCAGCGCACCGGCACGCCAGGTCACTTCCCAATCCGAACGGTCGGCATAGGTGTCATTGCGAATGGCCGCGCCATTGGCATCCCGCGAGCGGTAATAACCATTGTCGATCGAATAGCGGTCGGCGCGCACGCCACCCGTCAATGTGACAGGACCCAATTCGATATCGTTCTCTGCAAAGAAGCCGAGATTGGTGTTCACGCCGCCGGCATAGCGGTTTTCACGCAAAGCCTGTGTGAAGGCGCTGTAGCTGTCCTCGAACAGGTCACCCTCACCGCGGCGATAATCTGCGCCCAAGCGCAGGGTCATGTTCTCACCAACAGGCGGACGTACTTCGATCTTGCCGCCCTGCCCTTCGGCTGGCGTGTCTCTCTGATCCAGGACGGGAACAAAGCGCGTGGAAGAGATTACGACATTGGTGAAATTGCGCCACTGGGCATAGGCCACCGCATCCACTTGCCAGGGGCCGCGGCTGACGAGACGCAGCGACAGGTCCTCTCCCCTGATCGAATTGTCCGCCCCTTCGAATCGCAGCGTGCGATTGTCCTCGAATGCCATGCCGCGCATCTGCAGTTCGAGATTGCCAACCTGCTGCACCAACCTGCCGCTGACAGACCAGCTATCATATTCCGCGCGGCTGGTGGCCATCACACGATCGGCTTCGGGCGTAGTGAAAAAGCCATCGCCGCGATCCCAGCTGCCGCTGATGACGGCAAAGCCATTGCCGACTTCGGGCGCGATGGAGGCAGACATCTGCGTGTCATCGCGATGGTTGGCGAAGATCTGTCCTGTAACAAGACCAAGTGTCGATGGATCGGCGCTATTGAGTTCAATCGTTCCGGCCAAAGCGCCCGAACCGAAGGGGCCAGAGCCGCCGCCACGCGTCACATCGATCGAGCCGAGCCGTTCGGGTGCCACGGCACTGAAGGGAACATAGCCGAAGAAGGGATCGGTCATCGGCACGCCATCGAGGAGCACGAGCGCGCGGCTGGAGGCATTGCCGCCCAACGCACGCAAGGTAGCGCCCTGTGCAGACGGGTTGGCATAGCGGCTGTCCGAGCGACGAAATTGCTGGAAGCCGGCAGCATTCTGCAACACGTCTTCCAGGCGACTGGAACCGGAAGAGACGATCTGCTCGCGCTCAATCTCCAGCGTTGAATAGGCGGGCGTCGCGGGCGTGTCGGGCAGGCCTTCGCCCAGCACGACGATCACATCCTCGTTCTCGCCTGCGTCATTACCGTCTTGCGCCGTTGCAGGCACGGCAATCAGGAAAGCGGCAGTGCTGGCTAACAGCAGGTTTTTCATGTGAAATCTCTTACCAAGTTGATTTTGTCCGAAATGCCCTTAGCGTCTCGATCTTGCCGCGTCACCCCGCAAATGGCAGGAAGTGCGGTGAGAGGGGAAATTCATGCGTTTTGCAGTCCTTACAGTCCTGCCGTTTCTCTTATCCGCCTGTTTCATTCAGGTTCTGGACGAGGATTCGGAAGAGGCCTCTAACTCACCCGTCGGGGAGAACACCATGTCCACCACGCCGCCAGACATTCCTGAAGATCACGAACCTTTGCTGGCCAGTCCCGACCCCAAACTCGCGGCAAACAAGCGCCTGGTCTACGACATGTACCGGATCGTGCTACAGGCTGGTCTGGCGGGTCGCGCGGGCGAATATATTCGCGAAGATTACGTCCAGCATAATCCAAATGCGGCGCAGGGCCTTTCCGGTGTGCAGGACTATATCCGCAACACCCGGCCCGAACGTGCCATTGAAGACAAGCTCGAACTGCCGCTGATCCACTTGATGGCGGAAGGCGATTACGTGACTACCGCATTTGTCCGCACCGAAACCGACGCCAATGGCGAAACCTATTATACCACATGGTTCGACCTCTATCGGATAGAGGATGGCAAGATCGCCGAGCATTGGGACCCGATGCTGAAGACCGATGCACCGATCGATCCCAACGACCAGCGGCTGGAGGACTGACATGCGCGCATGGGGCAAGTTGGCATTGGGCAGTGCGCTGGCATCGCTCGCACTGGCGCAGGCAATGGGTCAGACCGTGCCCGATTTCGCGCCGGTGACAGACGCGGAAATCCAGAACCCGGATGCGGCAGACTGGCTGAGCTGGCGGCGCACGCTCGATAGCTGGGGCTACTCGCCGCTCGACCAGATCAATCGCGAGAATGTAGATACGATGCGCATGGTCTGGGCACGTCCGCTACCTCCGGGCCATCAGGAAGGCACGCCGCTTGTGCATGACGGGATCATGTATTTCCCCGGCCCCGCAGACACGATCGAAGCGATCGATGCCCGTTCGGGTGAGCTGATCTGGCAGTATCGCCGCGCATTGCCCGAAGATATCGGCCGCTATCTGCCAGTCTATGACACCACCCGCAATGTCGCGATTTACGGCAATCTCATCATCGGCAATTCGGCGGATGATTATCTCTACGCACTCGATGCCCGGACGGGTGAGCTCGTCTGGGAAACCAGGATCCTAGACTACACGCATGGTGCCAAGCAAAGTTCGGGCCCGATCATTGCCAATGGCCTCGCCATAACAGGCCGAAGCTGCGAACCCGAAGGTGGCCCGGCCGCCTGCGTCATTACAGCGCATAATGCGGTGACGGGTGAGGAGGTTTGGCGGACGCCGATCATCGCGCAAGGCGATGATCCCAATGACGCGACCTGGGGCGGCGTGCCGCTGGAAGATCGCCAGCAGGTAGGCGCATGGATGATCGCCAGCTACGATCCTGAGTTGGAGCTCATCTATATGGGCACATCGGTCTCCTCGCCCGCGCCAAAAATCGCGCTGGCGGGCAATGAGCATTCCTACCTTTACCACAACTCCACACTTGCGCTCGACGTGCATACCGGCGAAATTCGCTGGTATTACCAGCACGTTGTCGACCAGTGGGACCTCGACCATCCTTTTGCGCGGATGCTGGTCGACCAGCAGGTGGCACCCGATCCTGCCGAAGTTGCATGGATGGCCCCCGACATTGAAGCGGGGCACATATATCGCACGGTGACGGGCATTCCCGGCAAGCCGGGCATCATCTACACGCTCGACCGCGAGACAGGGAAATTTCTCTGGGCCCGGCCCACGATCCGGCAGAACGTCGTCGCCGAGATAGACGGAGAGTCAGGTCGCGTTACCCCCGATCCTTCCAGCGTGCCGACCGAATTCGGTACTGCGATGGAAGTATGCCCATCGGCCAGCGGCGGCGCCAACTACATGACCGGCTCCTACTCTCCTCTCACCAACACGATGTTTTTTCCTCTGCTCAATACCTGTGCAGAGATGACAGCGCTCGACCCTGCGGATGGCCCCGGTGTCTACGGCATGGCGACACGCGCCTATATCAACCCCGAGGTCGATGGCATGCTCGGATCGATCTATGCCATCGATGCGGTGACAGGCCGCACCAAATGGGTACATAACCAGCGTGCGGGCGTGCAATCGCTCATCGCTACCGGTGGCGGACTGGTATTTGCCGGAGAGGCGGGTGGCCGCTTCTATGCCATGGACCAGGAAACGGGTGACATCCTGTGGCAAATGAACCTGGGTTCCTCGGTGACCGGCTATCCCGCGACATACACTGTCGATGGCCAGCAATATGTGGCGACTTCGACGGGGCGCTGGCTCAATGACAGCTACACGCCCGAACTGGTGCACGGAACGCAGAACACACTCTTTGTCTTTGCCCTGCCAGAGGTGGGCATCGGCCAACCCGGGCCCGTTCGCGAGCAGATCAACCGGCGCGGAGAGCTGGCTTCGATGGACCCTGCGCTGAACAATATTGGTGGGGCAAACTTCTCGCGCTTGGCGAGCAGCGGCGTGTATTCGACAGAGCAGGCACGCACAGGTCAGCAGGTCTATGAACGCGTCTGCGCGGTTTGCCATGGGGTAGACTTCCAGCCTGCGGCCGGTTCGCCAACGCTGAAGGGCGGTGCCTTCCTGACCAATTGGAGCGGCCGCTCAGTGGGCGATCTCTTCGCCTATACGCGCGAGAACATGCCGGTCAGCCAGGGCGGTTCGCTGCCCGACGCGCAATACATTGCCCTCGTCGCCTATATGCTCGAAGTGAACAACTTCCCTCCGGGCGAAGAACCGCTTGATCTCGATGTGGCGATCCTGGGCACGATCGGGATCGATTAGGACTTCACTCGTAACGCATTACGGTTCGATCGAACACGGACATGGCCCGTTGATCGAAACATACGAATGTCACGGCATCGATTGCACGCGGATTGGCTCTAAGCATTTCCACCACGGTTCCCACAGCCACTTCGGCGGCGAGATCCATTGGGTAGCGATAGATTCCGGTCGAGATAGCCGGAAAGGCGATGGTCCGCACCGCATTGGCCATCGCGACTTCGAGCGAGCTACGATAGCAACTGGCGAGCAATTCGGGTTCGCCTTCACTACCGCCGCGCCATACAGGTCCGACAGTATGGATGACATGCCGGGCAGGCAGGCGGTAACCCTTGGTGATTTTTGCCTGCCCGGTCTTGCACCCACCAAGCAGGCGGCACTCATGCAACAACTCCGGTCCAGCCGCACGATGGATCGCACCGTCGACACCGCCTCCCCCCAGCAGGGAGGTTTTCGCGGTGTTGACGATCGCATCCACCGCAAAGGTGGTAATATCGCCCAATTCGACGTCCGGAAGAATGCTCATTCGGGCTGCTTACAGCTCAAGCAGGAGCACCGTCCAGCAGGATCGTCTTGGTTTCGGTATAGGCCCAGATGCCCTCGTCACCGCCCTCGCGGCCGATGCCCGATTTCTTGAAACCGCCGAAAGGCGCGGTCCATTCCATGCGCATGCCGTTCTGGCCGACCACGCCGGTGCGGATCTGGCGGGCGATGTCATAGGCGGCCTGCGGATCATTGGTGAAGACGCTGCCATTGAGCCCGAATTCGCTTTCATTGGCGATGCGGATGGCGTCCGCCTCATCCTCTGCCGGGATCAGGCACAATACCGGGCCGAAGATTTCCTCCTGCGCGATACGGCTCTGGTTGTCGACATTCGCGAAGAGCGTCGGCTCGATATAATAGCCCTTGTTCATATGCGCAGGGCGCTGCCCACCGGTGATGAGGTCCGCGCCCGAAGCCTTCCCCGCCTCGATATACATTTCCACGCGGTCGCGCTGGCGACGCATGGCAAGCGGGCCGAGCTGGCTCTCGGGATCGGTCGGATGGCCGATCTTCACGCCTTTCATCACGCCGGCAATGGCTTCTGCCAGCTCGTCGTGACGTGCCTTGGGTACGATCGCGCGCGACAACATGGCGCAGACCTGGCCGCTCATCACGGTGATCGTATTGCCAAGGATGCCAGCCGCTGCTTCGGTTGGGAAATCGTCACGAATGATCGCCGCCGATTTGCCGCCCAATTCGAGCGTGCAACGCGTCATGTTTGCACCGCAGACGCTGGCGATATGCATGCCTGCAGCAGAGGATCCCGTGAAAGTGACCTTGTCAATATCCTTTGAGTGGACGAGGTGGTCAGCCGCCTCGCGGTCCGCCGGAACAAGGTTCACCGTACCCGCCGGCATACCGACAGCTTCCGCCGCCTCGGCGATGATATAGGCCTCCAGCGGCGTTTCGGGCGAAGGCTTCATGATCACGGTGCAGCCCGCGATCAGCGAATAGAAGACCTTGTTGGCCATGATGGCGAATGGCCCATTCCACGGCGCGATCGCAGCAACAACGCCCACCGGCTCGCGCACGATGCAGACGGTATCCACGGCCATTCCAGGGCGCCGTTCTTCCCACTGGAAGCGCTCACCCAGAGAGGCAATGCCGCGCAGGCCCGCCACGCTGCCCCCATGCATCGGTCCGGCCGCAGTGGAAAGCCCGCCGATCTGCGCGGTCCAGGCAGTCGCCAGTTCGGGCACGCGTGTTTCGAGATGGTCGATCATCTCCATCAGCTTGGCCATACGCTCCAGCGGCGGCGTACGCGGCCAGGGTCCGTTGTCGAAAGCTCCACGAGCAGCCGCCACCGCACGGTCCATATCGGTCGCATCGGCATGGGCAACGCGGGCGACAATCTCCTCGTCGGCCGGGTTCTCGATCTCGATCATGTCTGTGCCGTGCGGGGTGACCCACTCGCCACCGATAAACAGCTTGTCGGGGTGCTTGATGTTGACGCCTTCGGGGGTCATCGAATCTCTCCATTCCTTGGTGTGAGCTCCCGCGAAGGCGGGAGCCTATGTCTGGCCCGACAAGGTCCCCGCCTTCGCGGGGACTCACGCCGAGCGCAATATCTATCAGAAACTGGACAATATGGTGAGCGACTGCGTGTCGAGCGGCAGTCCGCGCCTTTGCAGCTCCAGCTCGCGCAAGCGCAACTTGCCCTGGGTGTCGATCAGCCACGCATGGATGGCCTTTACGTCATCCTCGCTCAGCCGGTCGTCCCAACGCGGCATACCATTGTGGAGCAGCAGTCCTTCGAGCAGAATCTGGTTGAAAGCGGCATGCACGCCGTTGTTCATGCGCCGCAAGTCGGGCAGCGGTGCGCGCGGCTGGTTCGAATGGCAGATCGTGCAATTTTCGGTGAACAACATATTGCCGCGCGCGATCATCTCCGGCGTCGCATCATCATATTGCGCGGGCGGTTCATCTGCAGGTTGCAGCGGCGGCAAATCGTCGGGAACAGGCACTTCGCCGCCACCCAGCTTGAACACCAGCAGGCGGTTCGCATTGCCCTTGTCATAGGCCGCGGCATAGGAGGGCAGGAAGCCCCAGCCGCCTCCACCCCAACCGGTCTGCACGGCAACATATTGCACGCCGTCCACCTCATAGGTCATGGGCGCTGCCATGATCGAAGAACCTGTATCGACCTGCCAGAGCTCCTCGCCCGTATCCGCGTCGCGGGCATAGAGCTGCCCGCCCACGCTGCCATGGAAGACGAGACCGCTCTCGGTCGCCAGTGCACCCTGGCGATCCTGCCAGCCGAGGCTCGGCACGGCCCATTTGGTTTCGCCCGTCAACGGGTCGATGGCGCGGAATTCGCTGCGGGAGGGTTCATCTAAAACCCATTGCCACTGCTCGGTGGCCTCGAGTTCTGCCACCACAGGCGGCGGCAAGGTAGGCGCGGCGGCTTGAAGGTCGGGTGAGAACAGGATCACCGCATTGTTATTGAGGAAGTTTTCCTGATGCTCCAGTTCCGCCGCCGGATTCGGCACCCACAGCAGGTTCCCCATGTCGAGCAGATGGGCGAAATAGGTTTCGCGGCCCGGATCATATGCGGCCGGATACCAGTTGCGCGCACCAGGTGAGCCGGGGAAGACAACCTTGGGCCCCTGATTGAAGTCCGCCTTCTCAAAGGTCATGCTCGGAGTGTTCGCCTCGTAATCCCAACCATCGGCCCAACTCGTGCGGACGAGGGGATTGACGGCCAACGCGCGGCCAGTCTCGCGGTCGACCACGAAGAAGAAACCGTTTTTCGGCGTATGCAGGATGACGGGACGCTCCTCGCCATCCACTTCCATATCCGCCAGGATCATCGGCTGGGTGGCGGTGAAGTCCCAATTGTCCTGCGGGGTTTGCTGGAGGTACCAGTTCATCCGACCGCTGGCGCGATCGATAGCAACCAGCGAGCTGAGATAGAGATTGTCCCCGCCGCCGGGCGAACGGGCGCTTTGCGCATAGGGGCCGCCATTGCCGGTGCCGACGATGACCTGGTCGAACTCGGGATCATAGGTGATGGCATCCCAGGCGGTGCCGCCGCCGCCAATGTCCCAGCGGGTCTCTTCGGACCAAGTTTCCAATGCGGCATCAAGCTCTGCATGCTCCTGTGGGCCTTCAGCCGGATCATGCGGAACAGTGAAGAAGCGCCACGCCTCTTCTCCAGTGTCGATGTGATAGGCGGTAACATAACCGCGCGTATCATATTCCGCGCCGGCATTGCCGATCACCACCAGATTGCCAGCCAGTTCAGGCGCTCCGGTGGAAGTGTAACCGCGATCATGGTCGACAATCGTATCGACCGACCATTCGACCGCGCCAGTCTGGGCATTGAGGGCGTAGAGCATGCCGTCGGCGGCCCCTACGATCACCTTGCCCTGCGCCACGGCGACGCCGCGATTGGCCCAGTCGCAACAAATCGCACGTGCGATCTGCATGTCCATTTCAGGGATGAAGGTCCACATCTCCTCACCCGTCGCGGCATTGAGCGCATAGACGCGGCCGAGCACGCCCGAAGTGTACATCACCCCGTCGATGACGACGGGCGTGGCTTCCTGCACGCGCGCGGAACCGAGATCGTATTCCCATGCCAGGCCCAGTTCGGCCACGTTGCTGGGATTGATCCCTTCCAGCCGCGAAAAATGGCTCTCCGCCCAGTCGCC
>CAJXLD010000088.1 GCA_913055595.1 uncultured Altererythrobacter sp. | reverse complement strand
GGCAGGTGGGATCGCCTGGATCAATGCGCTTTCGCAGCTTGGCGGTTTTGTCGGGCCCGATATGCTGGGCCGCATCAGGCAGGCCAATGACGGCGATGGCACGCTGGCTTTCCTCGCCATGGCCGGCTTTGCCGTGGTGGGCGCAATTTTGACCTATGTCCTTGCACGGCGGGCGGAAGGAACTAAATCCGCCGCACGATGACGCGCAAATCTATCATGCGAGGCCGGGCTGGCTGGATACTGCTGATCGCAGTGGTCCTGATGATGCGCGCAATGGTGCCGCAGGGCTGGATGCCCGATAGCAATGCGCAATCGTTGTTTGCTTTCAAGCCGTGTCCTGAGGTGATCGTCGCGCCGGAATCGCCGGTGCAGATGTCCGCCCACCATGACCACATGGATATGGCGGATGCAGGCGAGCACGGCGGCCATTCCGAACATTTCTCGCACGAACCCTGCGCCTTTTCGGGTTTTGGAATGCCCGGCCTTACCGGCGATGATTTTGCGGTGCTTTCCGTTCCTCTCCAGCAGGCGCAAGTCTACGACCGGGCACAGGCCGACGCCATTACGCTCGCGCGCCAACGCACGCTCCCTCCGGCACGCGGACCACCTCTTCCTGTCTGACAATTCGCGCTGGGCATATCACGCCCGGCGAGCTTCAATTCAGACAGGATAATCCAATGCACAAGACAATTGCGTGCAGCGCTTTCGCGCTTGCCGTCTTACTTTCCCATTCCGCCATGGCGCAGGACGCCGATGAAGAGGATATTCTTACCGATGTGATCCTGGTGTTGGCGCAATCGCCATCGCATGACACAGACGAGGTGGAACCACCACACCAGATCGCGCTTCCCGCCGATGCGGTGGCTGTCGCCGCGCGTGCTCCCGGTGCGGGAGCGATAGGAAATGGCGCCTTGTCGGGCCAGCTTGCCTATCGCGGCTTGTTCGGTGAACGCGTGCTTGGCCGTGTGAACGGTCAGCGCTTCGCCAGTGGCGGCCCCAATGCCATGGACCCGCCGCTCCATTATGCGCCCTCCATCCTTCTTGAATGGATTGAGGTGGCCCGTGGTGTCGCTCCCGTTTCGCAGGGACCTAGCCTTGCGGGCGCAGTGAATGCCCAATTGCAGCAGGCAGGCTTTGGTACCGGTCTTAGTCCGGAATTCCACGGCCATCTGACAGGGCAATATCGCAGCGTCGATGATTCCTATGCCGTTGGAGGTGTCCTCGGTGTTTCCACCGAAAGCTGGCGTCTTGGTGTCATCGCCAGTCGTGAGGAAGGTGACGACTACGAATTCGATGACGGTACGGCTGGTAGTACGTCCTTTGAGCGCAATCTCTATGGTGTCCATGCGGGTATGAAACTGGGCGAGGGCGAACTCTTCGCCGAATATCGCCGCAGCGAGACCGATCCTTCGGGCAACCCGGCCTTCCCGATGGATATCCAATATTTCAACACCGATTTCCTGCAGGGCGGCTATCGCGGCGACATTGCCGATGACATCGCGGTCGAGTTGAAGCTGGGCCATGTTTCCGTCAGCCATCTGATGGACAATTACAGCCTGCGCGATCCCGATCCGGTGATGGCACGCACGCGCGGGACCTATGCTGATGCCGATACGTTTACGGCGGAGGGCAGTCTGCGTTTCGGTTCGCTCACCCGCAATGTCTCCGTTGGCGCGGATCTGGAGCAGGCTGACAAGTTCGTGCGCATCACCAACCCGTTCAACGCGGATTTCTTCCTCGATGCGCAGCCCGATCTTGAATCCGACCGTTACGGGGCCTTCGTGCAGCTGCGGCAGGGCGTTAGCGCGGCGGAAATCGAGTTTGGTGCACGGATCGACCGGACCGAGCAGCAATCGGGCGTTCCCACGCTCGGCAGCGCGATTCCGATGGCGCCGGTGGGCCTTGCCAATGCCTTTGCGGCGAGCGCGCGCGAAGCTTCGGACATAACCTTCGACGCCGTGATGCGGCTGTGGCTGCCCGGCGATATGGTGACCCCGCGTCTTACGCTGGCGCGCAAGACGCGCGTTCCCAGCACGCTGGAACGCTTCGCGTGGCTGCCGACAGAGGCGAGCTATGGCCTTGCGGACGGCAATATCTATGTCGGCAATCCGGCACTCGATCCGGAAACAGCATGGATCGCCGAAGCCGGTGTGGATGTGGAGACGGGAGCATTCAGCTTCCGCCCCACGATCTTCTACCGCCGCGTGGACGACTACATCCAGGGCACGCCCTTCGACGCTACCGTCGGCGCGATCGATAGCCCGGTGGAGATGGTTGCCAACATGAATGGCGATCCTACGCCGCTGATGTTCCGCAATGTCGATGCCGAGCTCTATGGCCTCGATTTCGACTTTGCCGCCGAACTGACCGAGCATTTCATGCTTGAAGGCACGGGCAGCTATGTGCGCGCAAAGCGGCGTGATATCGATGACAATCTCTATCGCATTCCGCCCGCATCGCTGCGCCTTGCAGCGATCTGGCAACAGGACCGCTGGTCAGTGGGCGCGGAAATGAATGCCGTGGCGGATCAGGGCAAGGTGTCAGCCACGAATAGCGAGGAGGCGAGCGACAGCTATGCCGTGTTCAACCTGTTCGGCACATTTGCGGTGAGCGAGATCGTCACGCTCGATGCGGGTGTCGAGAATGTATTCGATGCATTCTACCAGCCACATCTTGCGGGCGTGAACCGTGTCGGAGCATCCGATGTGCCATTTGGCGAAAAGATGCCAGGTGTCGGCCGTGGTGTCTGGGTGAGGGCGCATATCGCCTTCTAAGCTGAGAATGATTGCGCCGGGCGCTGCTTCAATCCTCGAAGAAGCGCTCGGCGTGTTCGTAGAATTCGTCGAATGCGGGCCAGGGCACATGACCTTCGCCATGCTGGTACCACGCTAGCGGATAGGGCATTTGCTCTCGGCTTTCCGCCACTGGCATGCGAGGAGGAGGAACGCTGGCTCCGAACAGATCCCATGCAGGCTGCGCCAATATGAAGCCTGTCCAATTTCCTACGGGATCGACCCAGCTCTCGCCTTTCTCGGCAAGACCCGTGGTTATGAAGAGTGGGCGAGGTGCGCGCAGGGCGATCAACGTATGCGCATCCACCGGCAGATCGTGCACCGTTAGCGGATCGCGGGAATAGTTCATCGCATTGGGAGTGAACCAATGGAACTCGCCCGAGGCGGTAAGGTTCTCCCAAAGCTCACCGAAATTGCGGCGCATCAGGCTCGCGCCGCCAGCGCCCGAGCTGGAGACATGCGCATCGTGGAAATCATGGTCGAAGGCGGCGGCGACAAGCACGCCCTTGCCGAAGCGTGAATGGCCGGTGAGCGTAACGCGATCGGCGGCGATGCGCGGATCCTTGCCCAGTTCCTCGCGCAGCTGGCTGGCGCCCCAGGCCCAGGCGCGCAAGGCGCCCCAATCATGCTCCTGGCGCGGCCAGCGGGCGAGGCCGATCACGCCTTGCTCCATCTGAGCGCCATTGTCCGCCTGCAGCAATTGCGGATGGTAGGCGACATGCGCCCAGCCTTGGTCGATGGCCTGCTGAACGGCATCGGGAGCATTGCTGGGTCCAAAGTTGGGTGGGCGACCGCCTGGCCAGACATAGGTGTAGCTGATGATCGAAGGTACATTTTCGGCATCGCGCGGAAAGCTGACGATGGCATCGACTACTGGGCCGCTGCGACCATCGGGCGTGGTGATATGGCCCGTCCAGTGCTCCTGCACATAGTTGACCGGTTGGTCCTCGATGGGCAGCTTGTCCCAGCTGATGGTGAATTCATTCACAGTGGCGGGGATGCGACCGACCCACACATCTTCCACCATTTGCGCAAGTTCGGCGCGGCGGGCGGGCCATCCTTCGGGTGTCTGTTGCCGGGGCGTTTCGAACAGGGGAGGGACGGTGTAATTGCCGGCCAGTGCTTCGTCAGTATTGGCGGCGTTGGGAGCATCGGGATCATTGCCATTCGCGCCACCGCGCAATGTACCGAAGCCAAACGCCGCACGTTCCGCGGCATGAACATCTTCATTACTGACCTGCGCCGATGCGGGAACCGACGGGAAAGACCCCAGCACAACAAGCCCGGCCATCACGAATTTTCGGAAAGTTCGATTCATTGTTTCACCCATGAAAGCGATGCCTCAACCACAGAATTGACCAATCGCCGTTCACGATCCGTCGCTGCAGGCGGTAACCTGCCTTCAAATATGCCAATCTCACTCCGCGTTCCTGCGAGGTCAGAAGACCTGCCAGGAGGATGTTTCCACGTTGTGCCATGCTGGCGGCGAATTCCGGGGCCAGCGCTATCAGCGGGCCGGCCAGGATATTGGCGATCAGCAGGTCATAAGGCGCGCGTTCTGTCAGGAGATCGTCGTCCATCCCATGTGCAATGACCATGGCCAGTTCACCTCGATCGTCACCCAGCGGGATGACATTCCGATCAGCATTTTCAAGAACGGTCGGAAGGCAAACAGGGTCGATATCGCTGGCTGTGGTGAGCGCGTAAGGCCATAGCTTCATGGCGGCAAAGGCGAGCAGGCCCGTTCCGGTGCCGATATCGGCGATATGGCGCGGCGTGACGCCCACGCGCTTCATCGCATCGAGCATGGCCAGGCAGCCGGCGGTCGTTTCATGCTGGCCGGTGCCGAAAGCCTGCGCGGCGGGAATGCAAAAGCTGATCGCGCCATTGTCGTTTGCAGGGCCATGGTCGGGCGTGTGGATGTGGAACCGGCCCGCGCGGATCGGCTCGATGCCCTTCTGGCTTTCGGTCACCCAGTCAGTTTCCGGCAGTTCCTCGGCGACGATGTTCGGGGTCTTGTCGGCAAATAGTGCACGAACGGCATTGCGCTCCACAGTACCGGGCTTTCCTGCCAGATAAGCGTCCAGCCGCCAGACATTGGGCTCGTCGGGGTCAACCTCGAACCCGGTGAGCACAATATTCTCGTCCCAGCCGATCATGGTTTCACGCCGCTCCAGCGCGGCTTCGACCTCGGCCTTGGTGGCGGTGGTGGAAAGTTTCCAGCTCATTACTCGGTTTCGGATTCCTGTGCGAGGCGCGCTTCGAGGCGGGCTGTCATACGGTGTGCATGCTCGGCACAGTCAACTCCGCCGGTCAGATCGCCAGCAAGGATCTTGTTGCGTAGATCGCCAAAAGAGGGATGGGGATTGAGGAAGATGTCGCAGCGTTCAATCGCGGCAAGCGCATTAAGGCCGACGCGAAAGCGTGCCACGTAATCGGGATGGTCGGAAAACCGGTAATCGTCGGCGCTGGTTGCGCTCAGGCTATCGGCATAGGCAATGCCAAGGCATTCCCCTGCGTCGTCGCAACTTTTCCAAGTCCAGCTGGTTGCGCCGGGCGTGTGCCCCGGAGTGGGCACCGGCGTCACTGAGAGCGAACCAAGCGTTAGGGGAGTGTCTTTAACAATTAGCCCTGAAACGCTGACGGGCGCCATTGCGTCATGAATGTCCTTCTGCGGGTCCCTTGCATCAAGTAGTCCGCTGGTCATGACACCTGCCGAATCCACGCTTGCCAGGAGCGGAGCCCCTGTTGCTTCGATAAGCCGTGCCATTCCGCCGACGTGGTCGTGATGCTCGTGGCTGAAAAGCAAGAGTTTGACCTCGAGTGGGTCAAAGCCAAGCGTTTCGATATTGGCCAGCACGACCTCGGCCCCAGCAACTGTGCCGCTGTCGATAAGGATGTGTCCCTCTTCGCCTGTGATCAGGATTGAGGTTATGCCGCAAGTCCCGACGTAGTAGCTATTGCCGTGGATGCGGAAGGGTGGAGCAGGCTTGTCCCAATCGTCCCATTCTTCGCAATGTTGTGCCCATATATGCGGTGCCGTTTCCGCCGAGACAGGGACAGGCGTTGCGGTAGAGGCTGCCAATGCAAAGCCGAAGGCCAGCGGGACAATCTTACCGTACATGGCTCGCTCCATTGGCGTCGATCACCGCGCCGGTCATGCTCTCCGGTGCGTCGAGCGCACAGAAGACGGCGATCCTTGCGATTTCATCGGGTGTTGCTACGCGACCAAGCGGAATATCGGCCAGGATTCCTTCTCCGCCCCGACTGGCGAGATAGTCGTCCGCCATCGACGTGTCGGTAAATCCCGGCGCGATGGCAAAGCTGAGGATGCCTTCCTTGGCGTATCCGCGCGCAATCGTCTTGTGCAGCGCCAGCATGCCGCCCTTTGCTGCGGCATAGTGCCAGTGATCGGGTGAATCGCCGCGATGTCCGGCGCGGCTGGCGATATGGACCATGCGCCCGCCGCGCCCGCTTGCCCGCCAATAACGCAGCGCAAAGCGCGAAAGCTGTGCAGCGGCAGTGAGGTTGATGCGCAGGGTGTCCTCCCACCCGTCGAGCCATTCGATATCCGATGAATTGACGGGGTTGGGCTGGAACAGGCCGGCATTGTTGACCAGTACGTCAATCCTTCCGCCAAGCCTTGCCTGTGCTTCCTGCCACAGCATTTGCGGGGCGGCGGGTTCGGTAAAGTCGGCCGGAATAGTGTCCGGATTTGCAGCCGTAGTCGCCTGGCCCACGACATTCGCGCCTCGTGCCCGCAACTGGGCAAGGATTTCTGCGCCGATCCCGCGGCTCGATCCTGTGACGAGAATATTTGGCATCCTGACAGGCTCTTAGCCGCGACGACGTTCCGGGGGAAGGGCGGAACTTTGGCCGCGCCGGGCATAAAATACTCCCCAAGGTCCGCTTGTCAGGCGCGTCACAATCGTTAAGTGGGGCTGCATCACCGGATTCATGGGACTCGCTATGGCTGCAAGACCGCTTTCGCCGCATTTGTCGATCTGGAAATGGGGGCCGCATATGCTGGTTTCCATCCTCCACCGCGTTTCGGGGGACGGTATGGCGCTGGTCGGTCTTCCGGTCCTGCTATGGTGGCTGGGCGCTTTGGCCAGCGGGCCGGACGCTTATGCCACTTTCCAGGAGCAAGCGACGAGCTGGTACGGAACGGTGGTGCTGGTTGGTCTGAGCTGGCCCTTCTTCAACCATATGTGCTCTGGCCTGAGGCACTTCGTCCTCGACATGGGCGCCGGTTTCGAGCTCGACACCAATCGTACATGGTCGATGGGTTCGATGATCGCTGCCGTCATTCTAACCGTGGCCTTCTGGGCCGCGATATTCCAGGCTTGAGGAGGCGCACAGATGGGCAACGGAACTTCCATCGGCAAAGTGCGCGGGCTGGGCATTGCGCAAGAGGGTGCACATCACTGGCTGGTGCAGCGCTTTACCGCTATCGGCAACCTGCTGCTGGGCCTCTATCTGGTCTTCGCCTTCATCTTCTTGCCGGACCTGTCCTACACGACGGTCGTGGGCTGGATTTCGGGACCGGTCCAGGCGACCGCGGTGGCCCTGTTCGTGTTCAGCACGTTCTGGCACGCACGATTGGGCCTGCAGGTTTTGATCGAGGATTATGTCCATTCGGCCGGTAACAAATTTGCTGCGATGACCGCGCTTAACCTGTTCACTTTTGCAGGCGGGGCCTTCGGCCTGTTCGCCATCGCACGTCTTGCACTTGGAGTTGCCGCCTGATGGCTTCCGCAGAAAATACGCAGCCCGCCTACAAGATTATCGACCATACCTACGACGTGGTCGTCGTCGGCGCGGGCGGTTCGGGATTACGCGCCACGATGGGCGCGGCAGAGGCCGGCCTGAAGACGGCCAATATTTCCAAGGTTTTTCCCACGCGTTCGCACACCGTCGCGGCGCAGGGCGGCATCGCCGCATCGCTGGGCAACAATTCACCCGACCACTGGACCTGGCACATGTACGACACGGTCAAGGGGTCGGACTGGCTGGGTGATCAGGATGCGATCGAATATCTGGCGCGCGAGGCGCCAGCTGCGGTCTACGAGCTGGAACATGCAGGCGTACCCTTCAGCCGCAATGAGGACGGCACAATCTACCAGCGTCCCTTTGGCGGCCATATGCAGAATATGGGTGAGGGCCCTCCCGTGCAGCGCACCGCTGCTGCGGCAGACCGCACCGGCCATGCCATGCTGCATGCACTCTATCAGCAGAGCCTGAAGTATTCCGCTGATTTTTATATCGAATATTTCGCCATCGACCTGATCATGGATGGAGAGGGCGCAGACAAGCGCTGCGTCGGCGTGATCGCCATGTGCATGGATGATGGCTCAATCCATCGTTTCCGTGCGCAAGCCGTGGTGTTGGCGACGGGCGGCTATGGCCGCTGCTATTTCACGGCAACTTCTGCCCACACCTGCACCGGCGACGGTGGTGGGATGGTGCTGCGCGCAGGTTTGCCCTTGCAGGACATGGAATTCGTCCAGTTCCACCCGACCGGTATTTATGGCGCGGGCGTGCTCATCACCGAGGGTGCGCGCGGCGAGGGCGGTTATCTGACCAATTCCGAAGGCGAACGCTTCATGGAGCGTTACGCGCCCTCGGCCAAGGACCTTGCCTCACGCGACGTGGTCTCGCGGGCCGAACTCGACGAGGTCAACGCCGGTCGCGTGATAGCCATGCTGATTGAACAGACGCAGTGCGGTATCGAGTATGTGGTCACGGATTTCGGAGCGACGCATGATAGCTTCCGTAACCTGCCCCATGAACCTGGTCGATTGAAAAATGGCCGACGAGCGCCTGAGTGCAAGCAGTCTGTGGCCAGTAATGGGAAGGTGCACTTTGCAGGGATCGGGTTGAAAGGCGCCGGCCCCACCAATTGGCGGAGCCGGCAGTTTGGTTAACGACCAGCGGGACCATGGACACGTCCAGCGGCGTAGTTGTCCGCCCAAGCATTGACCCGACCAGCGATGTGCGCGGCGTTTTCTCCCTCGCTGCGCGCGGCGCGGGACATGACCTTGTCCGAACGAAACCAGTTCCGGATCACTTCACGCTCGGCTTTTGGCTCGGCGCGCTCCCAGAGCGCATCGCGTGCCGCTTGGCTCTCTCTCACAGCGTTTTCGCTGTGCGCGCTGAGCGGAACAGCCAGCAGGCCCGTCGAAACGGCCAGTGCGAACATCAAACTCTTCATCGGTCGTCACCTCTTGTTTCGAAGCGTCACCTGACGCCTCCTTGCGATGCCGACGTAGTTAGGGCGGGTGCGGGCTCAGGATTATGGGCGCGATGTGCAAAGGATTTTTGCCAGAAACGATACAAATCTGTTCTGTCTAAATTCCGAGGCATCGACGCAAATGAGGTATTCGATTAAGTGATTATAAAAAAATCTTTATATGTCATTTTGAAGCGAGATTATCTTGCACGAACTTCGCACATCTGCCGCCATAAAGATACGATCGTGTCTCCATAATCGCGCGGGGCGTCTGGGCGCTGATTATCGTTCCAGCGCAAAAGCCCTCCTTCACCGTCGCCGACGCCTCGCTTCCCTCAGGAGTTTGTCTGGCGATCAGGACGGCGAAGCACGACCAGATTTGCGATCAGCACCTGCACCGCTGCTCCAAGCTGGTTCAAAGTTGTTGTCCGTACCTTGATTATCCCCTGATCCGGTCGGGATTTAGATGGTCGCACCTCCAGCACTTCGCTTTCCAGATGCAGCTCGTCGTCAGGTCGAACCGGCCGGGGCCAGCGGATTTCGTCGCACCCCGCGCCGACGACGCCTCCAACTGGCTTGAGTTCGCTATCGACC
>CAJXLD010000087.1 GCA_913055595.1 uncultured Altererythrobacter sp. | reverse complement strand
AGCTTGGCTGAGGGTTCCTCGATTGAGGCCCGCGATTGATTGCCTTTCGCTTCCCAACCCCGCTCTCGTCATTCTTGGCCTGCAGGAGCCTCGATCCGTGCTTGGTTTGAGGGGCAGGCTATCGATTACTCGGCATAACTGACCGGATGGCCTTCCCAAACAATCGGCGAGCTTTTTCCTGTTGAAGAACTGTCGAAAATTTCGATTCCTTTCCGATGGGCGCACAGCTACCGGTTGGTGGTCGATGGGGAGGTAGAATGCGCCAGCTAGGCTTGGAAGCTTGGCTGTATGCGGCTATTCGTTTGCTGTTCCCACGACTTGCTCGCACCCTATCGTGGCCAAAGAACAAAGAACCTAAGCGTTGGGGATGGGCAAAGGGGGACGTCAAATGGCGAGTGCACCCGGAAGTGAAACGCCAATGCAAGGCGTTGCTTTGGAGGAATACCCACAGCCAAGACAGGCTTGGCTAACTGTCGGCGTATTGGCGCTTTGCACCACGTTTGCCATGCTCGACCAGGGCATTTTGAGCCTGCTGATCCAGGATATCATCCGCGATTTTGAGCTGACCGATACACAGGCTAGCCTATTGCTCGGCCCGGCATTTGCTTTTGTCTATGTCGTGGTCGGCATTCCGCTGTCTCCGGTGGTCGATCGCTGGGTGCGGACCAGGATCCTTGCAATTGGAATTACCGTGTGGAGCCTGGCTACCGCAGCCTGCGGCCTTGCTGGAAATTTCTCCCAACTCTTCCTTGCCCGAATGGTGGTGGGTGCCGGTGAATCGGTGAATGGCCCAACGGCCTATTCGATCGTGTCTGACTGCTTCCCGCGCGATAGGCTGCCTAAGGCGGTGTACGGACTGCAGATCGGGTCGGTCGCAGGCAACGGGCTGGCGCTGTTGTTGGGCGGGGTGATGATCTACATCATCGCAAAGATTGGCACGCCAATCCTGCCGTTGGTGGGGGAATTGCGGCCCTGGCAGGCAGTGATGATCGGCGTCGGCCTTCCGGGCCTGCTGGTTGCGCTCGTGCTGCTATGGCTGAAGGAGCCCGCTCGGCGCAGCTTCCGGGCGGATGTCTCCAAAGTGCCGGTATTGGGAGCCGTCAAATATATGTGGCTCCATTTTGCCGTGTTTGGGCCACTGCTAATTGGCCTTACTCTTGGCGCGCTGGATGGTGGGGGCAGGGCGTGGGGTGCCGCCTTTTTCGAACGCACACATGGCTGGTCGCCTGCGACTTACGGTGTGGCGGCGGGGATCGTCTCGATCGCCGCAATGCTCGCCGGTCTCTGGCTCGGTTCGCAGTGGGTCGAACGCATGCAGAAGCGCGGCCTGGTGGACGCCCCCTTTCGTGTGATCCTCTATACTAGGGGCTTCAACATTCCTTTTGCGATTGCCATGCCGTTGATGCCGACACCCGAATTGGCGCTGGCGTGCTACTCGGTGACATTTCTCACGCTCGGGATGAGCGGCCCATTGCTAAACGCGGTCATGCTGATTGTCACGCCGAACCAGATCAGGGGGCAGGTGATGGCGCTGTACCTGTTCATTTTCACCGTGATCGGTCAGGGCATTTCGCCTGTGATTACCGGGGCAACGACAGATTTCATCTTCACATCGCCGGATGATTTGCGCTGGTCGATCATGCTGCTGCATATCGTCTTTCTGCCCCCGGCCTTGTTTGTGACATGGTTGGGCTGGAAGCCGTATCGCAGGGAAGTTGAGCGGCTCAATGCGGAAGATGCGGCAAGCGGCTGAGCGAGGAAGAGATATGCTTGCTCTCTATCATTTTGGCCCCGTCGCCAATTCGATCACACCGCTGCTCTGCCTGATCGAAAAGGGGCTGGATTTCGAAAACCGCATTCTCGACTCTCGCAAATGGGAGCATCACGATCCGGAGTTTCGCCGATACAGCCCGGAAGGTACGGTTCCCGTGCTGTTGCATGACGATCGCGTTGTGCGCGAAAGCTCGGTTATCAACGAGTATCTGGATGATGTTTTTGCCGAGGTTTCATTGCGTCCCGCCGATCCGTGGCAGCGGGCCGAAATGCGCGTCCTGACCAAATACGTCGACGAATATTTCTGTCCTGCGCTGACCGTGCTCGGAGCGCACAGGGCGACGCCCTTCGCCAGCAAGATCGACAAGGTGGAGATGGCCGAACGGCTCGCCAATATGCCGACCGAGGAGGGGCGCCGGAAGTGGGAGATTGTCTCCAACACCGGCTATAGTGAGGAGGCACTGGCTGAGGCGACGCGGAAGCTCGCCAATGTCGTAGCCAAGCTCGAGCAGAAGATGGCAGACGGGCGTCCCTGGCTGATAGGGGGCGCGTACTCGCTTGCCGACATCAAATGGTATTCGATGATGCTCGGCCTCCCGTGCCTGTTACCGGAACTGTGCAATGTGGAGGCTACTCCGTTTAGCGTGGCCTGGCTTGAACGCATGGCGGGCAGGCCAGCGGTCGAGGCACTCGATCAATACGCGCGGCGAGATTGATCCTGGTCATCGCATTCGTTGGCGAGCACGCTATGGTGCAGCCATGAGCGTGGAGGATTCTCAAGCACTTCGGACAGCATTCTCGGCACGGGAGCTGTGCAAAGTCTATGAAACCGGGGAGACGCAGGTGCATGCACTGCGCGGCGTCGACCTGGAAATCCGCGCCGGCGAGGTGGTGGTCCTGCTCGGTCCTTCGGGTAGCGGCAAATCGACGCTGCTCAATATCGTCGGCGGGCTCGATCGGGCGACCAGTGGTGATATCTGGTATGGCGACACCCAGCTGAACACGCTGGACGACGCCGAACTGACGCGGTTCCGCCGCGCAAATATCGGCTTTATCTTCCAGTTCTATAAT
Source organism: uncultured Altererythrobacter sp. (assembly GCA_913055595.1). GTDB lineage: Bacteria > Pseudomonadota > Alphaproteobacteria > Sphingomonadales > Sphingomonadaceae > Alteraurantiacibacter. The sequence goes on along the minus strand of CAJXLD010000087.1, from coordinate 6,880 downwards.
CTCATTCCCAGTCTAACCGCGCGAGAGAATGTGCGGCTGGTGACCGACATCTCGCAAAACCCCATGGGTGCGGAAGAGGCCCTGGCCATGGTTGGACTGGCCGAGCGAATGGACCATTTCCCCGCGCAGCTTTCGGGAGGAGAGCAGCAGCGCGTGGCGGTCGCGCGGGCCATCGCCAAGCGCCCCGGCGTGCTGTTATGCGACGAGCCGACCGGCGCGCTGGATAGCGCAACGGGCGTGCGCGTTCTCGAAACGCTCGAGCGCGCCAACTCGGAACTGGGAACTACGCTCATCCTGATAACGCATAATGCCGGCATAGCTGCCATGGCCGATCGCGTGTTCAACTTCCTCGACGGGCGCATCGCTTCGATTGATGTCAATCAGACGCGTATCTTGCCTTCGGAGATAAAGTGGTGAAATCGCTGGATATCAAGCTCTTGCGTGACCTTTGGCGCATGCGCGGGCAGGCCCTTGCGATTTCCGTGGTCATTGCAGCAGCCATGGCGACATTCGTGCTCTCGATGGGTGTCCACCGATCCTTGGTCGAAACGCGCGATGCCTATTACGACCGCTATCACTTCGCAGAAGTCTTCGCGAGCATGACCCGGGCACCGCGCTCCCTCGTGGAGCGCGTGGAGGCGTTGGAGGGGGTGGCAGAGGCGGAAGGCCGCATCCAGCAATATGCCACGCTGGACCTGCCAGGACGCAATGATTCCATTCGTGCGATTATCAATTCGGTGGGTGATGGCGGCGCAACCCGATTGAACCAGATCGTCATCCGGCGCGGGCGTGGTCCGGGGATCGATCAGGCGGGCGAAGTCGTGGTCGACGAAAACTTCGCCGCTGCCAATGGCCTCGACCTGGGCGACGAGATCGATGCCATAATCTATGGCAGCCAGGACCGTTTGAAGATCGTCGGCATCGGCCTTGCACCCGATTTCATCTGGGCGATCGCTCCTGGCGAACTGATGCCTGACGAAAGCCGCTTCGGCATCTTCTGGATGGGGGAGAAGGCGCTGGAAGCCGCCACCAACCGAACCGAGGCGATCACTTCGCTGTCACTCACGCTCGAACGCGGCGCGAATGAACAGGAAGTAATCCGCCGACTCGATACGCTGGTGGAACCCTATGGCGGTACGGGTGCCTATGGGCGCGAGGACCACGCGTCCAACTCCTTCCTCGACAATGAGCTGATGCAGCTTGACGGCATGACGAAGGTGATCCCTCCGGTCTTCCTAATCGTCTCGACCTTCCTCGTCTATGTTGTGCTGGGCCGCATGATCCGGACGGAAAGGGCGGAGATCGGGCTGCTAAAGGCATTCGGATATTCCAGCGCGGCCATTGGCTGGCATTATCTCAAGTTTGCCATCGCTATCACTTTGATGGGTATCGTGTTCGGCTCGATATTGGGGTGGTGGCTGGGCAGCGCGATGACCGACCTTTATGGTGAATATTACCGCTTTCCCTTTCTCAACTACCACGTCTCAGGTGAGGTCTTCCTGGGCGGTGCTGCGCTGTCGATCGCCTCGTCCTCACTTGGCGCAATCGGGGGGGTGCGCGCGGCGGTGCAACTGTCGCCCGCCGTCGCAATGTCGCCACCGCCGCCGCCGGTCTATCGCGTCGGTGTGCTCGAACGCCTTGGCGCGAAGGCGGGCTTTACCGCCGTCGGACACATGATTGCCCGCCATATTGCGCGCTGGCCGGGCCGATCGGCAATTACCGTGGTCGGGGTGGGGCTGTCGCTCGGCCTGCTATTCTCTACGGTGCAATTCGTCGATGCATCGCGGACCATGCTCGACGACTTCTTCTTTCGTGCCCAGCGCCAGGATCTGACCGTCACCTTCATCGAGCCGCGTAACGAGGATGTGCTCTACGAACTGACATCGATCGAGGGCGTCATTGCGGTGGAGGCTACGCGCGCCACGCCTGTGCGACTGTCCTTCGGCTCGAAGAGTGAGCGCACCGTCATCGAATCCGCAAGCGCCGACGCCACGATGATGGCGCGCGTAGACTCCGGCGGTGGTGAAGTCGGGCTGCCGCCTGCGGGCCTGATTCTCAGTCGCCAACTGGCGCAGCAATTGGGCGTTGCTGTGGGGCAAAGCGTGCAGGTGGAACTACTGGCCGGAAGACGGATTACGCGCGAGATGAAGGTCTCTGCCACTATAGACGAGCTGGTAGGTACACGCGCCTATGCCGAAGAGGGAGTGCTGGACTCGCTGGTCCGCGACGGGGCCCCGGTGGGGAGCGCCCTGTTGCGGATCGACCCAGCCATGCGTGACCACATCATTGCCGAGCTGGCGGACCGGCCAGTGGTACTGGGCGTGACCGAGCGGGCTGCCGCCATGCGCCTGTTCCAGCAAATGGTAGAGGAGAACATTCTCACTATGGTCGGCTTCTATATCGCCTTTGCTGCGGCGATCGCCGTGGGTGTTGTCTATAATGGTGCGCGGATCCTTTTTTCCGAGCGGGCGCATGAACTCGCGACCTTGCGTGTGCTTGGATACCATCGCAGCGAAGTGGCGACGGTCCTGCTGGGAGAGATCGCTTTGCTTGTAGCAATGGCGCTGCCCGTCGGATTGTTGATGGGAAATGGCCTCGGGCAACTAATGGCGGCGATGTTTAGTTCGGACCTGTTCCGTTTGCCGTTCGCGCCTTCGCGTGCAACTTACGGCTTCTCGGTTCTTGTCATCCTGTTTGCAGCCCTTTTCACGGCCTTGCTCGTGGCAAGAAGGGTCAACCGGCTGGATATGGTTCGCGTTCTGAAGGCGAGGGAGTGATGTGGGATAGGGTGAAGAACTGGCGCTGGGCCATCGCAATTGCGGGATTGATCGTGCTGGGACTGGGATACAGCTTCTGGCCGGAAGCGCAGCCCGTAGACCTGGGCGAAGTTACGCGCGGCGAGATGCATGTCGGCATTACCGATGATGGGGTTACGCGCGTGCATGACCTGTATACCGTCACCGCGCCGGTCACAGGCCATATCACCCGCATAGAGTTGGAAGTAGGAGACGAGGTGATTGCTAGCGAAACGGTGATCGCAACGATGACCGGCTTGCCGTCAACGCCGCTCGATGCCCGCAACCGAGCTGAATTGCAGCAGGCGATCAATGCCTCGCTGGCGGCGGAGAGAAGCGCAGAAGCTGCGCTGGAACTGGCACAAAGTGACTTCGCTCGCGCAGAAGAGCTTGCCGAACGCGGGTTTCTCGCCACTGCACGGCTGGAAGCGCAGAGGACGGCGGCACGGGCCAGGGAAGCAGAGCTGCAGCGCATTCGCGCCGAAACGGCACGTCTGCGCGCGACATTGGCAGGGCATGGTTCGGGCGATCAATCGGAAGGTACTTCGATCGCAGTCAGGTCTCCTGAAAGCGGCGTGGTACTTCGCCGCCTTAACGAAAGCGAAGGTGAGGTGGCGATGGGTACGCCGCTGATGGAAATCGGCGATCCCAACCAGATCGAGGTTGTCATCGATCTGCTCTCTCGCGAAGCAGTGCAGGTCGAACCGGGGGCGAAGGTGGAGATCAGCCGTTGGGGTGGCCCCGATCCCCTGCCGGGCAGGGTGCGGCTGGTCGAACCCTTCGGCAGGCTGAAGATCTCGGCGTTGGGTATCGAGGAGCAACGCGTCAACGTCATAATCGACTTCGCCCCTGATGCGGCAGCACAGATCGCGGCTTTGGGGCATGGCTACCAAGTGGATGGGACAGTGATATTGTGGGAGGCCGACGACGTCTTGCGCGTTCCGGTGGGGGCACTGTTCCGCGGGCCTCAGGGCGAATGGCAGGTCTTTACCGATGATGAGGGGCGCGCCGGGCTTCGCAATGTCATGGTCGGTCATATCAACGATGAATTTGCGGAAGTTCTCGATGGACTGGCAGAGGGTGATCGGGTTGTTCTAAACCCCGGAAGGGCAATCGAAAACGGCGTAAGGATCAGCGAAAGATCATAACCCCTTTAAAGGGCGATAAGGGCTGCGGTGTGCACCACGCAGTTTGTCCTGAGTCATTTTGGTGAGTCGGCAAATCGGGCACTCTTGCAAGAAATCAGAAACTTGGGAGAGTTCTGACATGATCGAGGGAGAAAGGGCACCGCTTGTTCGTGCAAGTGTAGCGGACGATCTTTCATTGGCCGACTTGCGTGCAGCTCTTGCAGCAGGTTGGGCGGATTTTCGATCCTATCCCCAGTTCGGCCTGTTCTTTGCTTCTGTCTATGTCGCGGCGGGAATATTCCTCGTTTATGCTTTTCTTGCCTGGGGCGAAGTTGTCTGGTTGGTGCCGGCAGCCGCAGGCTTTCCTCTGCTCGCTCCTTTTATTGCCGTGGGCCTTTACGAGGTTAGCCGTCGTAGTGAACTGGGACTGCCGATGAACTGGCGAGCCATCCTTGGGTCGCTACGCGGTCGGGGGGATGACCAGATTATTGGCATGGGCGTCGTCCTGTTCGTCGCATTCGGATTCTGGGTGATCGTTGCCCATGGCCTCTTCTATATCTTCTTTGCTCAGTCGGGGCTGGCCGCGGAGACGACGGACTTTCTCTTCACCGGAGCGGGTATCAGCATGCTGGTTATCGGAGGCATCATAGGCGGGCTAATGGCTCTCGCTTTCTTCGCGATTACCGTTGTGAGCCTGCCGATGTTGGTGGACAGGGACGTCGATTGCATTTCCGCGATCATCGTCAGCCTTGCCGCAATGCGGTCGAACACGCGTGTGCTGTTGACCTGGGCAGTCACCATTGCCGTGGCACTCTTCCTCGCCATGATACCGCTGTTTCTCGGCCTCCTGGTGGTACTACCCCTGCTTGCTCATGCGACGTGGCATCTTTATCGCAGGGTGATCGTTGCCACCGTTGTGTAGGTTTCTGATAGCGCGTCGTTACATCGCCAAATTGGTGCAATAACGTCAGAGAGTTCTGAAAGACTGGTGCAGTAGTCGTCGTTGCGATGGTGCCAGCGGGTCTTCGATGGATCATGTACCTCGTGATTCGGGCTGTGGATTCTTGTCAAACCAGGATGCGCATAGTATTTGTTCGCAGATGAGCCCCGTTGGGTTGGCGCGCAAATCTTTCGGTAATTTGGATTTTTGGGCCTTGAATTAGCGAATGTGACTATGCTCTGGAGAATTCATGACTAAGATTCTTGCGGTTGACGATGACAAGTTCGTTTTGAGCATAATCGATAGGCAATTGAAGGCATTAGGTTATAGCAATGTCACAACTTTAGCAGACCCTCTGAAGGCACTCGAATTGCTCGCATCAAAGCCCGATGGCTTTGATTTTCTATTGCTCGACCTCAATATGCCGGAAATTGATGGCATTCAATTCATGCGTCGATTGCCTGAAGATTTCACCGGCAAAATTGTCATCATCAGTGGTGAAGACGATGATGTACGTGACTGGTCTTCCAAGTTTGGCGTTCGGCGAAACTTGCAGATCATTGGGCAACTGCCTAAGCCACCAAAGAAAGAAGACCTTGAAGAATTGCTGGGTTAATTAGAGAATAGCGCGTTGAGTTTATCGGTTTTTGCAGGAAAGGTGACGTGCTCAAAAACATCTGAAAGCAGTAGAATCTCAAAAGTCTTCGGCCATGATCTTTTCTGCGATGCGTTGCATAAGAGGTCGCAATTTGTTTACTTTGGCATCAATGAATTGCCAATCATTCGACTTTCCAGCCTTTTCCAAATCGTAGCAAAGATCGGATAGGGTCTCTGCTCCGATGGTTTTGGCTGATGATTTGAGCTTATGACCAGCCGCGCCAATGGCGCCTGCATCCTTGGCCGAATAGGCATTCTCAATCTCCTTGATAGTTTCCCAAGCGGGATTGATGAAGTCGTACAAGATGTCCCTGATAAGTTGGCGATCATCACCGAACATCTCCGAAAGGGTGCCAACATCAATTAGAGCACCCATTTTGTCAGATTGTTCCCGTATCTCTCTTACTTCCTTGTCAGGCTTGTCATTCACGATACCGCCCTTACTCACTGTATGAGGAAGCCAGCGGGTCAAAACAGCCTTGAGCTTATCCATCGAAAGTGGTTTGGAGAGGTAATCATCCATACCCGCCTCGAGACAGCGTTGCTCTTCGCCCCTGAGCGCATTGGCAGTAATCGCGACAATTGGAAGCCGTGGCAGGTTGTCTGCATGTTCGACGTCCCGCCAGTGATTGGTCATAGTAAATCCGTCCATGTTGGGCATGTGAACATCGGAAAGGATGAGCGAATATCGTCCAGACTCCATCGCCTTCAGGCCCACACTTCCGTCCTCTGCCATTTCGCAACGATATCCAAGACGTTCGAGTTGCCTCGAAATTACGTCTCGATTGGTTTGGTTGTCTTCAACGACCAGGATGAGTTCGTTATTGGCTTCAGCGTCCTTAACACTTGGGGCCGCGCGATCGGAAATAGCGTCAGGTTGCGCTCCGTAATTGATCTCCGGGCTCGCACGACCCGCGGCAACGGAAAGTGCATGAATGAGCGTGTACCTGGTGAGCGGGCTGGTTGGTATGTCGATACTTTCGGGAATATTTATTGAAGCATCGTGACCATAAGTTGGCCGACCAACGACAAACCTGATGTTGCGAAGATCTGGGTCCTGTAGGAATCGTTGGCGTAGCTCCATCCTTTCCGAATATTCGTAATCAGCAGCCAGATAGACGATGTCGACAGGCGAAGCAGACTTGTGCGCGCGTTTGGCACTTTGCAACAAGCCCTGAGCATCGTGTGTGATAGTTACCTGCCCGCCGTACGATTCAATGTAGCTTCGGAGAATTTGCGATTTAAGTGAATCTACCGATGAAAGAGCAAGAATCCATAAACCGGCAAGATCATCGAGTGTTCTATTATCGTCAACCTGCCTAACTTCATGTGTGAGCATTACCGTGAAACATGAACCCACA
>CAJXLD010000086.1 GCA_913055595.1 uncultured Altererythrobacter sp. | reverse complement strand
GCCTTTGAGGCGGACAACGTCATGGCCTTTCAAAGCCTCGCGAACGAGCAGGGCGTTGATCTGCCCCTGCGGTAGCGTGTGCCGTGCGCGGCTTTTGGCAACTGAAACCAGCTTCGCATCGGGTAGCGCCATATCGAGGATTGCCGGATCGACAAGACCGTCATGCACGATCAATCGTGCAGACGCGATCAGCCGCGCCGCACGCAGTGTGAGCAAGTCCGGCGAACCGGGTCCTGCGCCAACAAGATAGATCGTGCCACTTTCCATGCAGGGTCACATGGTCCTGTAGCGCGACAATCGCCAGCGAGAATGGTTTTGGGGTACCCTAGGTCAGCTTTAGGGCCGTTTAAGAGCCCTTATCGGATCGCTGCTCTATTGCTGCTATCAATTGTTCCATCTGGGCGCTGTCGCGCAGGTTGATATCGCGCTGCGGGAACGGGATTTCGATATTGTTTTCATGGAACAATTTCCATACGCGCTTGTACACGTCGGAACGGATATTACTCAGCCCTTCCTCCGGATCATCGATCCAGAATCGTATTTCGAAATCGACCGAACTGTCGCCAAATCCCATCAAGTTCACGCGCGGGGCAGGATGTTTGAGGATGCGCGGTGTTTCCAGCGCTGCCTGCATCAGCAGCTTGTCCACCAAATCCAGGTCGCTGCCATAGGAGACGCCAACGGGCGCCTTCACACGCACATCGCGAGAGCTGTAGGACCAATTGACCACCTGGTTAATCATCAAGGTCTCATTCGGAATGAGGAATTCGGTCCTGTCGCGGGTAATCACCGAAATGGCGCGGATACCGATCTTGCGGATTTGGCCAAAGCCTTCGCGCCCGCTCTGGTCACTTACCGAAATCACGTCTCCTGGTTTTATCGACTTGTCCATCAAGAGGATGATTCCGGCGAGCAGGTTACCGAAGGTCTTCTGCAGGCCGAAACCGATGGCGAGGCCGAATGCACCGGAGAAGACCGCCAATGCCGTCAGGTCTATGGCCAGCACATCGATGCCAATCAGAATGGCAAAGGCCCAGACAGCTATGGTGAGAAGCTTCTCTCCAAGTAGGCGCTGCGAGGCATCCAAACTGTCGATCTTGCCCAAGAGGTAGTGCGCGAACCGGCTGAAAATGCGCGCAAAAACGATTACGCTCAGTACGACAAGGACGACAACCAGAATGCTCCAGACGGAGATACGCGTGTCATCCAGGTTGAAACCCCAGGAATCGAGCCTGTCGATAATCTTGGCCACCGTCATGCTCTGCTCGGCCACCGCATCTTTGAGCGCTTCGGCTCCTGCTACGGCTTCGGATGGCTCGGGCGTTGGTTCAGGCGCGGCCGGTGTGGTGGAAGGATCAACTTCGGGGAGATCGCCCTCCACGCCAGTTTCTGGTTCCGCTGGAATGTCTTCGCTTGCTACGCTCATGCCGATCCCATCGCTGCAAATGCCTGTCCAAGGTCGGCGATCAAATCCGCCGGGTCCTCCAGACCAATCGACAATCTGATACCCAGTCTGTCATCGCTGTTCCAGCCCTGCGGTGGCCACGGGGTCACGCTGCGGGCGCGGCCGGGGTCAAACGGGATGACCAGGCTTTCAAAGCCGCCCCAACTATAACCGATCCCAAACAGCTCCAGCGCGTCAATGAAACGCGCGCGATCATCCGGCCGACCGCCTTTGAGGACGAAGGAGAAAAGGCCGCACCCGCCTGTAAAATCCCGCGACCATATGTCGTGTCCGCCCGATTGTGGCAGCATGGGGCAGAGCACATGAGAAACTTCAGGCTGTTCGGACAACCATTGCGCAACCTCTCGTGCGCTTGCAGTGCTCTTTTCGAGCCTCACAGAAAGCGTGCGCAAACCGCGCAGCGCGAGGGAGGCATCGTCTGGCGAAACGACTTGTCCCATATGTTGCGAGGCGCGCCGCAGCTTGGTGTAAAGCTCCTTGCCCGCCGTGGCGCTGCCCATCATCAGGTCCGAATGGCCGCCGACATGCTTGGTCAGCGACATGACGGAAATATCGCATCCGCGTTCGAGCGCGGGAAACCCCAGCGCCGTTGCCCAGGTGTTATCGAGCACTGAAATCGCACATTTATCGCGCGCCAAACCGGCGAGGAAAGGCACGTCGCACACTTCCATCGTCAGGCTGCCGGGGCTTTCGATCATGACGGCGCGCGTCTTGTCACAGAATGCCGCTTCATAGGCAGCATGATCGAGCGGATCGAAAGGCCGTGCCTCGATGCCGTACTGCTTGAGCATGCCCAGCGCGATGTTGCGCGTGGGTTCATAGGCATTGTCGGTCACCAGCAATACATCGCCGGGCTCAAGTATGGCGAGCAGGACATTGGCGATCGCTGCTACGCCGCTGGGGTAGAGCATCGTGCCTGCCGCGCCGGGTTCCAGCTCCGTCAGAGCCTCGGCCAAAGCCCATTGCGTGGGTGCACCGCGGCGCCCGTAATAGAAGTGGCCGTCTTCATTCGGGCGCCCTTTGGCGAGGTCCTTGCTATCGGTGTAGAGATGCGTGCTGGCGCGCCAGACGGGGGGGTTGACTACCGAACCGGTCCATTCCTTGCGGCGCCCGGCTTCGACGACGCGCGTGCCCGGCTTAAGGTTCTTGGGATCGTCTCCGTCGCTCACCGCGCCTCGCCCAATTCCTTGGGCAGGTCGGGATCGCCGCCCCATTCGCTCCAACTGCCGTCGTATAGCGCGACGTCCTTCTTTCCGATGCGCTCAAGTGCAAAGAGCAGGACAAGAGCGGTCACGCCGCCGCCACAGGTGGTGATGACAGGTTTGTCCAGGTCAACATTCTGTGCGGCAAAGGCGGCACGAATGCCTTCCTCGTCCTTGAATGTGCCATCCTCATTGAGGACCTGGTCAAACACGACATTGCGCGATCCCGGAATGTGGCCATCTTCGATATTGGGTCGGAAATCTGGGACTTCGCCGGTAAAGCGATCCGCCCCGCGGGCGTCGACCACTTCGGCCTGCTTGCTGTCTATGTTGGCGAGCAGCTCGGCTTTGAACCGCTGTGGTGCAGGGCCGGTGGAAGGTGTGTGTTCCACCGCTTCCGCTGTGGTCGAGCCACATTCTAGCGGTCGACCCTCGTTACGCCATTTGCCCAATCCGCCGTCGAGGATCGCGACATTCTTCATCCCATGCATGCGCAGGATGAACCATGCGCGGGCAGAGGTCCTAATGTAGGAATCATCATAGATCACCACGCGTGTATTAGGTTTGATCCCTAGGGACCCCATCCGCTCAGCGAACTGAACTGCGGTCGGTAGCGTATTGGGCACCGGGCAGGCTGAGTCGAAGAAACTGGTCAGGTCCAGATATTGCGCGCCGGGAATATGCGCCGCCTCGAATTCTGCCGCGGGATCGCGCTGTGCATCGGGAAGATGCGCAGAAGCATCAATGACGGCGAGGTCCGGATCGCCGAGGTGATCGGCCAACCATTGCGTCGAGACGAGGTTTTCCATGTGCATTGAGTAGAACAAGGGCGGGCGCAGGACAATGTTCTGTCGTCGCGATGCGCGTGGTTATCCTTGCCTAGAAGCTGCCAAATCGGCATCAGGCGGGCATGACAGACGATACGTCTCCTTCCGCCCCGCTGCATCTGGGGCAGCAGAGCGCGGTTCCGGCTTCTCCTGAAGAGGCTGTGCTCGATTATGTGCCTAATCCGCGTAAGGGATCGCTCTATCTTGTGCGGTTCGCCGCACCCGAATTCACATCGCTTTGCCCAGTGACGGGCCAGCCCGACTTCGCCCATCTGGTGATCGATTACGCACCGGGCGACACCATCGTGGAATCGAAGAGCCTCAAGCTGTTTTTGGGCTCCTTCCGCAATCACAACGGCTTTCACGAGGATGTCACCGTGGGAATCGGCGAAAGACTGTTCACCGAAATGAGGCCGCAATGGTTGCGCATCGGTGGTTATTGGTATCCGCGCGGCGGCATTCCCATCGATGTCTTCTGGCAAAGCGGTGCGCCGCCGGAGGGCTTGTGGCTGCCCGATCAGGGCGTCGCTCCCTATCGCGGACGCGGCTAGCCGCTTGCTTCGCGCAAACAGTGGCCATAGGTCAGCCATCGCATTGTCAAACTTGGGCGGCAATGCGCCCAAAAAAGTCGGCAAGGTTTAGGAGTCCTGAATGCGCATCGTGATGATCGGAACTGGTTATGTGGGCCTCGTATCCGGAGCCTGTTTCGCCGATTTCGGCCATCACGTGACCTGTGTGGACAAGGACAAGTCCAAGATCGATGCCTTGCTCGACGGCAAAATTCCGATCTTCGAGCCGGGCCTCGATGCGCTGGTGGAAAGCAATGTCGCTTCGGGACGGCTGGATTTCACGCTCGATATCGCCAGCGTCCTGCCAGAGGCCGATGCGGTGTTCATCGCTGTGGGCACGCCCTCACGGCGCGGCGATGGCCATGCTGACCTGTCCTATGTCTATGCCGCTGCCGAGGAGATGGCCCCGCTGCTGCGCGATGGGGTGGTGGTGGTCGACAAATCGACTGTGCCGGTTGGCACGGGCGACGAGGTCGAAGCGATCATCAAGCGGACAAATCCGTCCCTCGAATTCTCCGTTGCGTCCAACCCCGAATTCCTGCGCGAAGGGGCAGCGATCAATGATTTCAAGCGCCCTGACCGCGTGGTGATCGGCGTCAATGACGATCATGCCGAAGCTGTGTTGCAGGAGGTGTACCGGCCGTTGACGCGCAATGATGCGCAGCTTCTCTCGATGAGCCGCCGCGCCGCCGAACTCACCAAATATGCTGCTAATGCCTTCCTTGCCACCAAGATCAGCTTCATCAACGAAATCGCCGATTTGTGCGAGAAGGTGGGCGCGGATGTGCGCGATGTGGCGAAGGGGATAGGTAGCGATAGCCGCATCGGTGCGCGTTTCCTGCAGCCCGGGCCGGGATATGGCGGATCATGTTTTCCCAAGGATACGCTGGCACTGCTTAAGACCGGGCAGGATTATGGCGCGCCGCTACAGATCGTGGATTCGGTGGTGCAGGTGAACAACCGGCGCAAGCTGGCGATGGGCCAGAAGGTAATAGACGCCATGGGCGGGGATACGCACAGCAAGACGGTTGCGCTGCTGGGCCTGACCTTCAAGGCGAACACCGATGACATGCGCGATTCCCCGGCGATCGATATCGTTAAGACACTAAAAGATGCCGGGATCACCGTACGTGCTTACGATCCTGAGGGAATGGATACGTCCAAGGCTGTGATCGATGGCCTGACCTATTGCGAGAACTCCTACGACGCGATGACCGGCGCAGATGCAACCGTGATCGTGACAGAATGGGATGCGTTCCGCGCGCTTGACCTCGATCGCGCAAAGGAGCTGTTGAAACGTCCGTTGTTGGTCGACCTGCGCAATCTCTACAGTCGCACCGATGTCGAGAAGCACGGCTTCGAGTATGTGGCTGTAGGGCGGTAGAAACGGCCGAACGGGCTTTTCGCCTGAATCCCTCCCGCTTCGGTCATATTTGGGAAGTGCCGCGAACGGTGATAACATGCACCCCGGGATTATGGGGGGGACTTGTCATGCAAAAATCCATTGTGCTGCTTTACGGCATCGTCTGCTATTTCATTGGCGTGATCGGCTTGGTTTCGATCATTGCGGTATTGGCGCAAATTGTACCGTTCGGATATCTGTGGGGCGAGGGCGGTCCATCGGTCCAGCCCATCGCGTGGAACGTGCTCCTGGTCGCTGTATGGGGGCTGATCCACTCGGGCATGGCCCGGCCAGGCTTCAAGGCCGTTATCACCAAGATGATCCCTACCGCCGCCGAACGCGCAACCTATGTGCTGGTATCGGGCGTCACCAGCATCGCGCTGACAGGCTACTGGATGGAAGTTCCAGGGCAGGTCTGGCTCGTTGAACAGCCGACGCTGGTCTATCTTCTCTGGGCGCTGTTTGCCTTCGGCTGGGCGTTTCTTCTGGCATCGACGTTCGCCATCAACCACTTTGACCTGTTCGGACTGAGGCAGGTCTACCTGAACTTCCGTAACCAGCCCAATCCGCCGCTGTCTTTCGTCAAGCGGTTCATGTACAGCTACATCCGCCACCCGATCCAGACTGGCGTGTTGATCGGCGTCTGGGCAACGCCGTCCATGACGATGACGCAGATCGTGCTCAGCCTGGGCTTCACCGCCTATATCTTCATCGGGCTGTACTTCGAAGAGCGTGACCTGATCGCCGAGCATGGCGATTCCTATCGCGCATACCGCAAGGAAGCGGGCAAGATCCTGCCGAAATTCGGTAAGTAGGACTGGTGCCGGCTGCAGGAGTCGAACCCGCGACCTGATGATTACAAATCAACTGCTCTACCAACTGAGCTAAGCCGGCACGTCGCGCAGCCCTTTGGGGCAAGTGATCGGAAAAATCCAGTACCAGTTTTGCGAAATGTGAGCCTGCGCAACAGACTTGCGATACCGCCATCACTCACTACGTTGAAGGAGTTGGAGGGATAGCAGAAATGGACGATGAACTTCGTGCACGGTTGGAATTCGAGGCACGCAGGAAGAGCGTAGGCGCTGGCTACGTCTTGTGGTTCTTCCTGGGCTTCTTGGGCGCGCACAGGTTCTATCTGGGCAAGACCGGAACTGGCATTGTCCAGCTGCTGATGTGTCTTTCGATTATCGGCATTATTCCGTTGGCCTTCTGGTGGATTATCGATGCCTTCCTGATCCCCGGTATGGCCGAGCAAGAAAACCTGAAAGCCATCAAGCAGTTGGCTAGAGAGAACCGCATTGCCGGGCCCAAGACGCGTCCTCACCGGATTGAGCAGCAGCGTAGCGTCGATCCGCGGGTTGAAGAAATTCGCGCGATGCGTCGCCGATAGCCGGCTCTGCTAGAGAACGCCGAAGGTCCAGCCTTCAGTCCGCGCAATTTGTTCCGTCATTCCTTTCGGTGACCACAATTCCGGGCGCTGCGCATTTGCGCGCAACCAGGCGGCTGTGACCAGTGCGTCGGCGGAGTGATCGTCGATTGGACCTGTGCTGCCCAATGGTGCGCTGCCGAGCGCGATGAGCGCTTCGTCCAGTTCCTCGCAGTCACGAATCTTGGCGCGCGATGTGCTGCGCCCGGCGGCCTTGGCAGCAAGCGCAGTGTAGATTTCGACCACGACAGAGCCGAATTTCGGCAATGGATCGATTGGCCAGACGGGCAGGCGTCCGCGCAAGGCATGAAGCAATCGCATACCCGTGAGGCTCGACTTTCCCACCTGTGCCGCGCCGACAAGGTTGAAGTTCGAGTAGGGTTTGAGCCCCTGCTCGGCTTGCGCATGTTCGGTCACGCGGAAACGCCCGCGTCCTCCGCCAAAGTGCTTGCCTTCGCGGCTACCGTGCCGACGGAAGAACTCGCTAGCCTCCGGATGATCGACGAAATTGCTTGCTGCGAGGTCTTCCTCACGCGAACAAATCTTCTCGATCAGCTCCCATAAGGTTTTTGCGTCACCGGGACTTTCCTCCCATCCCGGAAAGAAGGCGGAATGATCGGCGAAGGGGAGCGAGATACCCAGATCGAAGCCGACCAGGCTGTCGCCCTGCAATTCGTCCCGCAAAACTTCGAGAACTTCTACGCGCGACCAGCCGCGCTTGCGCTCCACCAGCACCGGTGGGCCGCCATCGGCATGGGCCACGGCCATGGCGATGTTCTTGTGACGGCTCCCCTTCGCCCCCGACCAGTCAATGGCGATGTAGTGCGAGAATGGCCTAACCACCACGCTCCTCGCGCAGCTTTTGCCAGTAGTCCATCCGCTTTCTCACTTCGCGTTCGAAGCCGCGTTCAACCGGCTGGTAATAGTCTTGCGGCTCCATCTCTTCGGGCCAGTAATTGTCGCCGGAGAAGCCGTCTTCCGCATCATGGTCATACCGGTAGCCTTCGCCATAGCCGACGTCCTTCATCAGCTTGGTTGGTGCATTGACGATGTTCATCGGCGGCATCAGGCTGCCGGTGTCCCTGGCGCTTTTCCATGCGGCTTTCTGCGCGGCATAGGCGGCGTTGCTCTTGGGCGCGGTGGCGAGATAGAGGCAGGCTTGCACCAGCGCCAGTTCGCCTTCGGGTGAACCGAGGAACTGGTAGGCATCCTTCGCCGCCACGCATTGGGTGAGGGCCTGCGGGTCGGCGAGGCCGATATCCTCCACTGCCATGCGGATCAGCCTGCGGGCAAGGAAGAGGGGCTCCTCTCCCGCGACCAGCATTCGCGCGAGATAATAGAGCGCAGCCTGCGGATCGCTGCCGCGCACCGACTTATGCAGCGCGGAAATGAGGTTGTAGTGGCCTTCGCGATCCTTGTCATAGACCGCAACGCGGCGTTGCAGGAAGTTGCCGAGCCCTGACGGATCGAGTGATTCTTTGATCTTGGCGGCATAGAGCGTTTCGGCCTGGTTGAGCAGGAATCGCCCGTCTCCATCGGCACTGGCGATCAGCGCGTCGCGGGCCTCGGGCCTCAGGGGGAGGGGGCCTTCCAACTCCTCCGCCCGGTCGAGCAATTGGCCCAGGGCTTCTGCATCCAGTCGATGCAGGATCAAGACCTGCGCGCGGCTCAAAAGAGCGGCATTGAGCTCGAAGCTTGGGTTTTCGGTCGTCGCGCCGACCAGCGTCACCGTGCCACGTTCGACAAAGGGCAGGAAACCGTCCTGCTGTGCGCGGTTGAAACGATGGATTTCGTCCACGAACAGTAGTGTGCGCTGGCCTGCCTCGCGCGCCTTTTCGGCTGCAGCGAAAGCCTTCTTCAGGTCCGCCACGCCGGAGAAGACGGCACTGACGGCCTCGTAGCGCATGCCCACGGCATCGGCGAGCAGGCGGGCGATGCTGGTCTTGCCCGTACCCGGTGGTCCCCACAGGACCATGCTCGACAGGCGACCCGCACTGACCATACGCCCGATGGCGCCTTCGGGGCCCGTCAGGTGCTCTTGCCCGATCACCTCGTCCAGCGACTGCGGGCGCAGTCGGTCGGCCAGTGGGGCATCCTCGGCGGGTTCATCACGGTGCTGCTGCACGGGGTCTTCGGCAAAGAGATCGGCCATCCTCCCCAGATAGGCGGAAGAGAATTTTCGCGCGACCCCTCTTGTATTATGACTGTTTTACGATATATCGCAAAATATCGTAATAGACGGATTGAGAATATGGACAGAGGATTCGAACGAAATATGCGCCGTGCGGCGCGCAACATTGCGAAAGTTGCCGCTTTGGCTGGCGCCGCCCAGCATTTCGGCGGAAATTTTGGCAACGGCCCATTCGGCAAGGATTGGGTTTTTGGTGGTGGCGGAGACCCCTTTGGCGGAGGCGGTCCTTTCGGAAGCGGTCCACGTCGCCGAGGCCGCGGGCGTCGAGGGCGGTTCGGCCGAAAAGAATTGCGGCTGATGCTGTTGCACCTCATCTCGCAAGGCCCGAAGCACGGCTATGAACTGATCAAGGCGATTGAAGACCTGTCAGGCGGGCTGCACACGCCGAGCCCGGGCGTCATTTACCCGGCGCTCTCCATGCTGGCCGACGAAGGCCTGATCGAGGAACAGGCGAGCGAGGATCGCCGCCGCCGCTTCGAAATCACCGAAGATGGCAAGCAAGTCCTGGAGGATGAGAAGGAGCGTCTGGATGATCTCCTAAAGCGGGTTGAAGAGGTTGCTTCCCACGCTGAGCGTCACCATTCACCGCATATCGAACGCGCTTCTGCCAATCTCTTCATGGCTGTTCGCCAGCGCATGCAAGAGGGTGGTGAAGACAATCTCTCGCTCGATATTGCCGAGATCCTCGATGAGGCGGCGCGCAAGATAGAGCGGCTCTAGCGCTGGTCGGCGTTTCTCTTTCTCGCCCGCCATGCTAGCTAACCTGCTGGATGAGAAGGGGGATCGGTTATGAATGAAGCTGCAACGCGTACTCCGGCACCTTGGCACCTCTGGGTGGTCGGCGTGGTTTCACTGCTGTGGAACGGCGGTGGCGGGGGATATGACTATATCCAGACCAAGCGG
>CAJXLD010000085.1 GCA_913055595.1 uncultured Altererythrobacter sp. | reverse complement strand
AGCGCCATCAGCCGACGGCCTCCTTTTGCTTGGCGCGCAAATAACGATCGATAAGGCGGTAGCCGATGGCATCGTGCGGTGCCTCGATCACATCGACACCGGCTTGGCGAAGCCGTTGGAGCACAATTGCACGCTGATGCGCCAACGCATCAGCAGCCACTGCACTGGAAATATCGGAAATTTCTCTCGGTTCCGTTTCTACCAATTCTTCCAGCTCTGTATCCACCATAGTCACGAAGATAACCACATGGTGCCTGACAAGGCGTTGCACACTTTCAACCATTAATTCGGCAGAGGTGGGATCGGTGAAGTCGGAGAAGAGCACGATCAGCGAACGCCGCTTGAGTCTTGCGGACAATGTGGCCAGCGCCAGCGTGAAATTCGGTTCGCGGGGCAGGTAGTCGAGTTCGGCTGCCGAGGTTTGCAACCGGTGAAAGGCTTTGCTGTCGGTGACGAAGGGAGTCAGCAGGCTGGGCTTGTCTGCAAAACCGAACAAAGCCACGCGATCACCGCCTTTCAACGCGACATAGGCGGCGGTGAGCGCAGCGGAGATGGCACGGTCAAGTCGTGCGAGGCCGTCCACCGGCTCGCACATGGCCTGTCCACAGTCGAAGGCGAAGACGATCTGGTTATCACGCTCGGCTTCGTTCTCTCTGGCATAGAGCGCGGTGTGGCGTGCGCTTGCCTTCCAATCGATCCTGCGTCGGTCCATGCCGGCCTCATATTCGGACAGCGCCTCGAACTGCGTGCCTTCGCCGCGAATACGGCGAGCGATCAGGCCGAATTGAGCATCGCGCAGGAATGTTTGCAGGGCAGGCGAGCGCGTGGGCGTGAGATCGGGCCAGACACGGATCGGGTGTTCAAGCTTGCGGTGGACCTGCCTTACCGCAAGGCCGAGCGGTCCGCCCCAACGCAGCCAGAGGTCTTGCAATTCGCCCGTGCCGCGCCGCGTCGGGATTATCTGCGTCTCTCCGGAAAAGACCGAAGAAACACCTGTGTGGGAGAGCCCGAAATGGGTCGTACCGCCTTCCCCCAATCGCTGCTCAAAGCCGATGGCAGCGTTCGGCAGGCGCGCACCGGCATCGCGCTCAATCTCCGCAACCACGCGCAGTTCCGTCGGCTGGCCGACCTCGGCATTGCTGGGGAAGTGGTATTGAAGGTCCACCAGCGGGCCGGCCATCCATCCGTCCAGTAGCATGACCAGCAGCAGCGAAAGGCCAAGCGCGGGCGCGATGATCCATGCGGTGGGCGCTGTCGCGGCCAACACCAGCGCCACCGGCGCCAGCAGCACCAGCAAGACCAATGTGCGTGCCGAAGGGACGATGGGGAAGGCGAATTTCAAGCTCCCCTCCCGCTTGCGGGAGGGGCAGCGAGACTTGGTCGCATAAGCGGCCTAGTCGCAGCGGGGTGGGCCCTCGCGGGCCCATGCCTACCCCCAACCCCTCCCGCAAGCGGGAGGGGAGATATGGGGCAAAGGCCGTACATCGTCACCGCGGTGCCTCTGTCTGCTCGATCAGGTCGGCGACAAGATCTTCGATCTGACGCCCCTCGATCTCGGCGGCGGGCGACAGCAAAAGGCGGTGGCGCAAAGCTCCCGTGGCGAGTGCCTTTACGTCGTCGGGTATCACGTAGTTGCGGCCATGGAGTGCGGCGCGGGCGCGGGCAGCATTGGCCAGCAGAACGGCGGCACGCGGGCTTGCGCCGCTGGCGATCTCCGGATTGTCGCGTGTCGCCCGCACAAGGCTGACGGTATATTCCACGATCTCAGGGGCGAGCGTGACTTCGTTCACCGCGTCCTGCGCAGCTTTGATCCGCGCGGCATCTCCTACCTGTGTGACGCCGAAATCTTCCGCCCGCGGCGGACCACTGTTCTTTGCGAAACGCTCGACGATGCGCGCTTCTTCTTCCGGAGTGGGATAGGGCACGATCAACTTGAAGGCGAAACGGTCGAGCTGCGCTTCGGGCAGCGGATAGACCCCCTGGTTTTCGATCGGGTTCTGTGTGGCAACGACCATGAAATTGTCGCTCAGCGCATGGGTCTCACCGTCCAGCGTCACACGGCGTTCCTGCATGGCTTCGAGCAGCGCGGCTTGCGTCTTGGGCGGGGTACGGTTGATCTCGTCGGCCAGCAAGAGTTCGCAAAAGATCGGCCCGTGTGTGAGCGTGAACTGGCTGGTCTGGAAGTTGAACAGGTTGGAGCCAAGGATGTCGCCCGGCAGCAGATCGGGTGTGAACTGGATGCGCCCGAAGTCGAGCCCGATGGCGCGGCTGAAGCACTGCGCCATAAAGGTCTTCGCGGTGCCGGGGGGACCTTCGAGCAGTACATGGCCGCGGGAAATGAGCGCAATGAGCAGGTGCTCAACCGTCTCCTCCTGCCCGACAATAGCCTTGCCCACTTCGTCTCGGATCGACTGCGCCAATACGCGCGTGTCTTCCAGTGTCATGCTCATCGGGTCAGCATCCTTTCAATAGATCTTGCCGCGCTTGCGGCGCGCATTAACTCGGCCGGGCGACGCGCTTGGCGCAGCGCTTCGGCACTTTCCGTAAAGCTTGGGCCATTATGGCCGTGCAATTTCAAACTGGCGTCGATTGCGGCTTCGCGCGCCTGTTCTTCCCCCTCGCGGATATGCAGCGCGGTGGCGATACGGCGCGCGACAAGCGAGGCATAAGGCGCGCCCAGCAAGTGCCACCTGCGTGTGCGTTCCACCAGCGCTGCTCCATTGCGGGCGAGCTGCGTCTTCCCATGCACAAAGGCGGGAGCTTCGGCTAAAGGTGGACCGAAGCGGCAGAAGCTGCGCCAGGCGATGACCAAAGCCGCGAGCAGCAGGCACAAGGTCGCTGCCAGGAAGGGCGGGCGGAAAGCGAGAGTGAGCAGGTTCTCCCCACCTGCGAAGCCGGGCATGTCTAATACGATCGGCAGATCGTAATCTTCCAGCGTCAGTTCCACCAGGTTGAGCGCCAGCAGCGCGCGATCGCGATCGGCGAGGCCGAAATTGTTCATGAGGTCGGGTTCGGCGACAATGATCAACGGCCACATCTCGCCGTCCTGATTATCCTCCTCCTCATAGGAGAATTGCACGCCAGCGGCCTCTGCCAGCTCGGGATGGTAGCCGTTGCGGTTCCAGTAGCCAGCCAGCAAGTCGCCTTCGCTGTCTCTGACGAGCGGAAACAGTTCCTTGTTGGGCACTTCGGTGATGGCCTGCGCGACACCGTTAACCGGCAGGTCTCCCCCAAGTCCGAGACCTCGCCAGCCTTGCGTTTCGCCCACCGAGAGCGTCATGGGCTCAAGGTCCTCCACGCGCTCGAACCACATGGACCCGATGGCAAAACCCAATTGTACCCAATCGTCTGGCGTTCCCTCTGGCGCGTTGTCGGGCAGGGGCAAGCCCGCCCATTTGGGCAAGATTAACAGCGTGGGTCCGACATAGCGGCGCTGTCCAAGCACATTACGCAATTCGTCGGGGTCGGTTTCGATTCCGGGCGTCAACACCAGCAGGCCGTCGATCTCCCCCATGTCCCTGTTGCGCGAGAGGCTGACGTCGTAGCCACGTCGCTCCAGCAGCGTGACCAGTCCCCTGAAGCCATTGAGCGCGTTGGAACCGGCATGGGCGGAATTGCTCTCGTTCCGGTCACCGGTCCAGCCTTCTGCCAGCGCATAGAGCAGCAGCAGGAAGGCCGCCGCGCCTACAAACAGAACAATGGCCACCTTGGAGGGGCTGAAGGGGCTTGCAGCACGGCTCATTTTGCAAGTGCCTGGTAGCCGAGCGCGAACTCGGAATAGGCGTTGCGGGCGGCTTGCCAATCGTCGGCGCCCAGATGTGTCAGCGCGAACAGGCTGCGTTCTACACTCTGTGCGATCGTGCCAAAGGCTTTGCGTGTCCTGTCGGGCAAAGCGGGCAGTGAAGCGATCTCGCGCGCAGTGCTCGATGGATCTATCAGGTCCGGCCGCACCTCGGCGATCTGGCCCACCGAGCGTTGCAGAAGCAGGTGAGTAGCCTCATCGAAGCGGCCTTCGGCAGCCAGCCTGTCGGCCTCTTCGAGCAATTGCAGGGCTGCGACCTGGTCTGGTGTCCAGTCATCCGCATCGTCAACCTCGCTTGCTGCGAAGCGGCTGGGGTCGATTATGCGATATATGGCAAAGATCGCCAGAGCCGCGCCTATCACCACCAGCACCCAGAAGATCACCGGCCAGCCACCGGCGATGGCAACTGCGATCGGGGAAAAGAGATCACCAAGAAATTCAAGAAGACGCACAAGCCAGTCCGGCGGTGGATCGGGGGCTTCCTGCGGCAGTTCGACGGGCGCGAACTGGATATCGCCGTCGGCACGCATGGCGTCCCAGTCGCGATCGAAAGCGCTATCCCCCGAAATCCTCGTCACAATTTGCGGTGGTGGCATGGCTGGCACCGCGAAGCAACGCCTTCGCATTGCTTTGGACCGATGGAACGACCAATATAGGCTTCATGACCCAGATCGCGGCTGACGAATACCTTGCTGATAAACCCTCAGAAGTCCGCGTACGCAAAGTACTGGTGGTGGGCGGCGGCTCCTCCGGCTGGATGGCCGCAACCATGCTCGCGACCGCACTGTCGAAAGATACCTCCATCGAACTGGTGGAAAGCGATGCCATCGGCATTGTCGGTGTGGGGGAGGCGACGATCCCGCCGATGCAGAAGTTCAACCGCTTCGTGAAGCTGGATGAGCGCGCCTTCATGGCCGACACGCAAGGCACGTTCAAACTGGGGATCGAGTTCCACAATTGGGGCCGCATAGGTGACAAGTACCTGCACCAGTTCGGCGCTGTGGGGCGCGAGATGGATGCACTGGTCAAGCTGCATCACTGGTGGCTGCTGGGCCGCTTGGCGGGCGAGCCGGATTATCCGGAATATCAGGACCTGTTCATGGCCCGCGCCGCCGCGCGTGAGGATCGTTTCGCACTTGCAGGTCCGCAAAAGCGCCTGCTCGCCAACCGCTATACGCATGCCTATCAATTCGACGCCCACCTATATGCCCGCCATCTCCGCAAGATCGCAGAATCGCGTGGCGTGCAGCGCACCGAAGGTCGGATCGTCGATGTGGAACGCGACGGCGAGAGTGGCTTCGTTTCCGCGGTGGTGTTGGATGGCGGGCGAAAGCTCGACGCTGACCTCTTCATCGATTGTTCGGGTTTTCGTTCGCTGCTGCTGGGCGGCGCGCTGGAGGAACCGTTCGATGATTTCAGCAAGTATATCCCCTCCGATCGTGCGCTCGCCGTTCCGAGCAAGCGCGCGGATGGTCCGCTCAAGCCATACACGCAGGGCATCGCTCATTCTGTCGGCTGGCAATGGCGCATTCCCCTCCAGCATCGCACGGGCAACGGACATGTCTTCGCTAGTGCTTTTTCCTCGGAAAGTGAGGCCGAGCAGCGCCTGCTCGATGCGCTCGATAGCGAAGCGCTCGACACGCCGCGGCTGATCAAGTTCACCACCGGGCGGCGCAAGCGGACATGGGTGAAGAATGTCGTGGGGCTCGGTCTTTCAACCGGATTTCTCGAACCGCTCGAATCCACCTCGATCCATTTCGTGCAGTCATCTCTGGAAAGGTTGATCGAATTCTTCCCGACGCGCGCGATGGATTCGGCATTGGCCAATGCGTTCAACCGGCGCACCGAGCAGGAATGGCTCGACGTGCGCGATTTCATCATCGCCCATTACCATCTGACCGAGCGGGACGATTCGGAGTTCTGGCGCTACACGCGCAATATGGAGATTCCCGACAGCCTGAAGCACACGATCGATGTGTGGCGCTCGCGGGGCATTCTCGACATTTCGGGTGGTCACCTGTTCCAACTCGGCAGCTGGAGCTCGGTGCTGATCGGGCAGAGGGTCATGCCGGGCGGCGTGCATGCGCTGGCGGATCGGGCGACACCCGAGTATGCGGCGCAGGAAATCCGCAAGATCGTTGATGAGTGCCGTCAGGCCGCATCGCGCATGCCGCTGCACGCCGATTTTATATCGGATTATTGCAAGTCCGCCGCGCCGGAGATGGCCGCCAGCTAATCACTCAAGCTCCAACGACATGCAGATGCTGAAATCGCCTGGCAGGTAATCGCCGAAAGGCTCGCACTCGGCAAAGCCATGTTTGCGATAGAGATGTTGGGCGGGATGAAACGGTTCGGTGCGGCCGGTTTCCAATCCGAGCCACTTGTACCCGCGCAGATGGGCCACTTCGACCAGGTGCAGCAGCATGGCTTCGCCTGCGCTGCGTCCTCGGAAAGCGTCGGCTGCGCGCATGGACTTGAGCTCACCCTTGCCATTGCCCAGGTCCTTCAGGGCACCGACAACCGCCAATTCGCCATCATGCCATGCGGAATAGAAAGTCACATCCGGTTGGCGCAATCTTTCGATCGGCATGGCATGGACCAGGTCAGGTGGCGTATACTGGAACATCTCATCCAGATGCTGCTGCAGCAGGGCGATGACTTCCGCACCCTGCAGGTTATCCTCGACGATATGGAATTCCGCGCGCGGCAGTGATGCGCGCTCGTCCATATCAGCCCCGCTCGCGGGCCGAACGATAGGAGCCCAGCATGCGCACTTCCTTGGTGTGGAAGGCGAGTTCTTCCAGTGCGCGATCCACGGCGGGATCACCTGGCGCGCCCACGATATCGCTATAGAACATGGTCGCGGCGAAACTGGCGCCCTTCTGGTAGCTTTCCAGCTTGGTCATGTTGACGCCATTGGTCGCAAAACAGCCAAGCGCCTTGTAGAGCGCGGCGGGCACGTTGTTCACTTCGAAGACGAAGGTCGTCATCGCCTGATCGCCGTTCAGGCTGGCGGGATCGAGCGCCTGTTTCGCCAGCACGACGAATCGCGTGGTATTGTCTTCGGTATCCTCGACACGGCGGTCGATGATCTTGAGGTCATAGAGATCGGCGGCGATGGCAGGGGCGATGGCGGCAATGGCGGGATCGCCCAATTCCTTCACATAGGCCGCGGCACCGGCCGTGTCGGCATGGCTCAGCGGCACGATGTTGCGCTCTGCCAGATAATGGCGCGACTGGCCCAACGCATGGACATGGCTGTAGGCTGCCTCGAACGGCCCGTCGCCCAAAGCCATCAGCGCATGGTGGATGGGCATGAAATATTCGCCGACAATCGACAGCCCGCTTTCGGGCAGCAGGAAGTGGATATCGGCCACGCGGCCTGCCTGCGAATTCTCAATGGGAATCATCGCGCAGCCTGCGCGCCCTTCTTTCACCGCGTCCAGTGCTTCGGCGAAACTGAAGCAGGG
The DNA here is from genome assembly GCA_913055595.1 of uncultured Altererythrobacter sp. Lineage (GTDB taxonomy): Bacteria > Pseudomonadota > Alphaproteobacteria > Sphingomonadales > Sphingomonadaceae > Alteraurantiacibacter. The sequence continues at coordinate 2,716 of CAJXLD010000085.1, read as the reverse complement.
CAGCGGCAGCGCATCGGGCGCATATTCCATGACCGCTCGGTGGGAATTGGCCCCGGGCGCGCCCTGGAAAGCGATGGCGCGCGCCGGATCGTCCTTGGCGGCAAGGCGCATTTTTTCGACCAGTTCGAGCGCGGGAGCGGGGAAACTATGCATGGTGGAAAGCCGCCTAAAGCCACTGTGACGGGCAAACAAGCCACTATCGGACTTGCGCCAACGGCCTTGCCCCACTAGAGCGCGCTGCAAACAGGCTCAATCTGGCAGATGAATCATCCATGACTGACCGTCTCAATACTATTTTTGGCTGGCTGCTTTTCGCTGGCGTTGTTGCCCTCCTGCTGCGTTTCTTTGTCGGGCTGATCATGCCCGAGGCGGAGCGTCCCGAGCAATTGGGCTATGTGATTCAGGGCGTTGAAGAAGCAGGCGGTGCTGATGCCGGACCTTCGCTGGCCGAATATCTGGCCATGGGTGATGCTGCCGCCGGCGCCAACTCCTTCGCCAAATGCGTGGCTTGCCACACGATCGAGCAGGGCGGCGCAGACGGTATCGGCCCGAATCTCTTCGGTGTGATGGGCACAGCGATTGCCACTCATGCTCCCGGCTTCGACTATTCCAGCGCGCTCGTCGATCACGGCGGCGAATGGAATTATGAGAATATGGACGCCTGGCTCAAGAGCCCGCGCGCCTTCGCCAATGGCACCAAGATGAGCTTTGCCGGTCTTGGCGATCCGCAGGAACGTGCCAATGTCATGCTTTACCTGCTGGAAAATGGCGGTGGACCCGCTCTTCCCGAAGTTGTGGCGGAAGAAGAAGTGGCGGCTGAGGAAGGCGCTGAGGCAGAACTCGAAGCCGAGGCTGCGCCCGAGGAAGCCTGATCCGCTATCTTAGCGAATCACTAGACATGAAGAAGGGTCGGGAATTTCCGGCCCTTTTCTTTTGCGGCCTATTCCTCTTCCTCGCGACCCTTGAAGTCCTGCGCGATGACATACCATTCGGATGAGCCCTTGCGGCTCGCCGGGGGCTTGGCGTGTTTGACGGTGCGGAAGTGCTTCTTGAGCAGGTCGAGCAGGTCGCGATCGGTGCCGCCCGCCAGCACCTTGGCGACGAAAGTGCCACCTTTTTCCAGCGTCTGCACCGCAAACCAGGCCCCTGCTTCCACCAGCGCCATGGTGCGCAAATGGTCGGTCTGCTTGTGGCCCACGGTATTGGCCGCCATGTCCGACAATACGAGGTCGGGCGCGCCGTCCAGTGCATCCTCCAGCGCCTGCGGGGCAGCATCGTCCATGAAATCCATCTGGAAGATAGTGACGCCTTCGATCGGTTCGGTCTCCAGCAGGTCGATACCCACCACGGCGGCCTTGGGCGCGCGTTTGCGCACAACTTGCGACCAGCCGCCCGGTGCAATGCCCAGGTCGACCACGCGCTTGGCGCCTTTGACCAACCCGAAGCGGTCATCCAGCTCTGTCAGCTTGAATGCCGCGCGGCTGCGATAGCCTTCGGCCTTGGCCTGCTTTACATAAGGGTCGTTGAGTTGGCGCTCCAGCCAGCGCTGCGAACTCGCCTTGCGCTTCTTGGCCGTCTTCAGGCGGCGGTCTGCGTCCTTGCCCGCACGCGCCATTATCCGCGCCTTGTGTTCTTATGGCGACTCTTCTGACTGCGCAATTCCGCTTGCGCCAGTGCGCCCTCGGCATCCGCTGCCATAAGGCTGCGCAAGATGCCCTCGCGGATACCGCGATCGGCCACTCCCAGCCGAGGTGCGGGCCAGATGTCGAGAATCGCTTCCAGGATCGCGCAGCCAGCTACCACCAGCCCGGCGCGCTCATTGCCGATGCAGGGGAGCTGGCGCCGTTCTTCGGGCGAGAGGCCCGACAATTCCTGCGAGAGCTCGCGCATCGAACTGGCGGGCACGATCAGGCCGTCCACGGCACTGCGATCATATTGCGGCAAATCGAGATGCAGACTGGCCAGTGTAGTGACAGTGCCGCTCGTACCCAGCAAACGCAGATCGGGAGAGCGGTGGGCATCGAGCCGTGTCGAGAAATCGGCAAAGCTCTCGCTCACCAGCCGCTTCATTTCTGCATAGCGGGCGAGGCGTTCCTCCCGCGTCCCTTCTTCGCTTCCCACGGTTTCCGACAATGAGACCACGCCCCAGGGAACACTCTGCCAGTCGAGGATACGCGGAATGGGTGCGCCCGGTTCGATCAGAACCAATTCGGTCGACCCGCCACCGATATCGAAGATGACCGCGGGCCCGATCCCGTCTTCTAGCAATATGTGGCAACCCAACACGGCCAGGCGTGCTTCTTCTTCGGCGCTGATGATATCCAGCACAACGCCCGTCTCGCGGCGGACCCTTTCGATAAAGTCCGCGCCATTGCTGGCGCGGCGGCAAGCCTCGGTGGCGACCGAGCGCGCGAGATGGACATTGCGCTTGCGCAGCTTGTCCGAACAAATCTTCAACGCTCCTACAGCGCGGTCCATCGCCTCGTCGGAAAGGCGACCCGTCTGGGCGAGCCCTTCACCCAGCCGCACCACGCGGCTGAAGGCATCGATCACCACGAAGTTCTCGTCGGTCGGCTTGGCGATAAGCAGGCGGCAATTATTGGTGCCGAGATCGATCGCGGCATAGGCCTGGCGGTAATTGTGATGCGGCGGGCGAAGCCAAGCTTTGCCGTTTCCGTTCGGTTTCGGCGCGGGCTGCTTGCCATTGCGCTTGGCT
>CAJXLD010000084.1 GCA_913055595.1 uncultured Altererythrobacter sp. | reverse complement strand
ATTTCCGCCGCCGTGGTCGATGAAAGCGGCCGGCTGGTCGGCCAGCTGACGGTCGACGATATCGTCCACATCATCCAGGAAGAGGCGGAAGAGGACGTCATGCTTCTCTCCGGTGCGGGCGACGGCGACATCAACGAGCCTTTGGCCGAGGCCTATTCCTCCCGCGTACGCTGGCTGGTTGCCAATCTCGGCACGGCGGTGGTCGCTTCAGCGATTATCGCCATGTTCGGCGCGGCGATCGAGCAATTGGTGGCACTCGCCATCCTCATGCCGATCGTCGCCAGTATCGGCGGCAATGCCGGTACGCAGACCATGGCGGTGACGGTGCGCGCCATCGCCATGAACCAGCTGACGCGATCGAACACCGGCCGCATTGTGTGGCGAGAGATGAAAGTGGCGCTAATGAACGGCGCCACGGTTGCCGTGCTCATCGGACTTGCCACCGCATTGATCTTCACCCCGCAACTGGGCGGCGTGATTGCCGCGGCAATGGTGATCAACATCATCGTTTCGGGCATGGCGGGCGTTTTGGTGCCCGTAGCGTTTGACCGGCTGGACCAGGACCCTGCGGTCGCCAGCAGCGTCTTCGTGACCATGATCACCGATTCCATGGGCTTTTTAGCTTTCCTGGGCCTCGCCGTGGCGGTGGGACTTGTGGGATGATTTGAGGGCCTGCCATTCCATGTTAGGCTGACGCAACACGCTTCAGGGGATGGCCATATGACAACCGAAGAATTTGACGGACGGATCATCGCACCGGGTGACCCCGAATACGATACCGCCCGCTTCGGCTGGAACGCCATGATCGACCGCAAGCCTGCTCTGATCGCCGAGTGCAGCAGTGTGGATGATGTGGTCGCCGCGGTGAAACATGCTGCAGCCAATGGTCTGACCGCGGTGGCGCGTTGCGGGGGACATTCGGTCTCGGGCGCTTCAGTCCCGGCAGGTGGGATGATCGTCGACCTTGGCGGCCTAAACCAGGTCGAGGTCGATCCGGACGCCCGCATTGCCCATGTCGGCGGCGGCGCGCTGCTCGGCGATCTCGATGCCGCGACGCAGGCACATGGCCTCGCGGTCACAGCCGGGATCGAACCGAGTACCGGTGCCGGGGGACTGACTTTGGGCGGCGGCATAGGCTTCCTCGTCCGCAAGCTGGGTCTTACAATCGACAATCTCGAAGGTGTGCAGATCGTGCTCGCCGACGGCAGCGTGGTCGAGGCCAATGCAAACTCGCACCCTGACCTGTTCTGGGCGCTGCGCGGCGGCGGCGGACAATTCGGTATCGTCACCAGGTTCGATTACCGCCTCCACCCGGTCGGGCCGGAAGTGACAATGGCGCAGGCCTTCTACACGCTTGACGAAGCAAAGGAGGCCATGCGGTGGCTGCGCGATTTCATCCTCACCGCGCCCGATGACATTGGCATCGCCACTGCGATCCTGAAGGTCCCGCCGATCGAGGCATTTCCCGAAGAAATGCACGGGAATCCTTGCTTCGCTTTTGTCGCCAGCCATACCGAGACGGGTGAAGCGGCGGAGGAGGCCTTACGGCCTTTCACCGAACAGGGAACGCCAATCTTCAGCGTTATAACTCCCCTGCCCTATGTTGCGTTCCAGCGTACGCTTGCGGACGCATCCCCGCATGGTGAGCGCTACTACTGGAAATCGCATTTCATTTCCAAGCTGACCGACGAGATAATCGACATCATGCTCGCTGCCGCGCACGATTTTCCCGGCCAGTATTCGCAGATCTTCATGGAAGGCATGGGAGGCGCTATGGCCCGCGTGGGTCGGGAGGAAACCGCCTTCGCCAACCGGAGCGCGCAGTTCAACCTGGGTATTTCGACCGGCTGGAGCGATCCCGCGGAGGACGAGGAGGCGATTTCCCGCACTCGCGCACTGTTCGATGCGCTCGCACCGCATGCCGACAGCACCGTCTATCTCAACTATCTCGACCGCGACGAGGTGGAGCGCACCAAGGCAGGCTTCGGCCCCAATTACGAGCGGCTCTGCGAAGTGAAGGTACAATACGATCCGACAAACCTGTTCGGCGGGGCATTGGGCGGGGCAGGATAGAACCTCGCCTTGTTTCAGCGGCAAAACTTCCTATTCCGGAAGGCATGCCGCTGCACATGACCAAGATCGCCTATCGCGCCTCGTCGCTGCAGGAATTGCAGGACTGGTTCGATGGCGAAGCGCCCGAGAGGCGGCTTCGCACGCGCTACCTGCCCAAGCGGCATGAGGAGATGAAGGGCGGCTCACTCTATTGGATCCACGAGCACGCCATGGTCGCCCGCGCCGCCATTCTCGGCTTCGAGCAGCGCAAGGACGGGCATTGGGACATATTGCTCGAGAACAAGCTCCACCTCGTCCACCCCAAACCCAAGCGCGCGCACCAGGGCTGGCGCTACCTCAAGGACGAGGACGCGCCGCCAGATGTGGCAGAGGACGAGATCGATGGCGATGTCATGCCGGGAAGATTGATCAGTGAATTGAACAAGTTGGGATTGGTTTAGCTCAAGATACACCACTGTCAGTTCGATTTGCCAAGCGCCTGCAGATGTAGAATATATACAGGGAGATAAAGGGAAGGGACTCGGTCATGGCCACGCGACGCTCACGCACCATGTGTCCGATGAATTGTCATCCGACGTTCTGCGGCATGATGGTGGAAACCGATGGCGACCGGCTCCTCTCCGTCGCTGGAGACAAGGAGAACCCTGATAGCGAGGGTTTCCTGTGCATTCGCGGCAAAGCCTCAAAGGAAATCATCGGCAACCCCAAGCGTCTGCTCCACCCGATGGCGCGGGTCAGCCGCGATTCTGATGAATGGCTACAGATCAGCTGGGACGAAGCTTTCGACAGGATTGCAGCCTCAATCGAAAGCGGTCGGCGCGACGAAACGGCCTTCTGGCCGGGACACGGAGCCGCAGCCAATGATTTTGGCCTGTTTGCCCACGGCCAGTTGGCCATGCGTCTCGCACTGAAGGCGGGCTTCCAGTTCTGGGACCCGATCATGATCTGCTGGGGCCTTGGCGCGCTCGGCATCGGTCTCACCGGCCCGCTGGAAGTCAACACCAAGGAGGATATGAGCGCCCATTCGGACCTGATCCTGCTGTGGGGATCCAACTTCGTCAGCCAGCCGAACACCGCACGCCATGTAGCCGCCGCGAAGAAACGCGGTGCAAGAGTGGTGACGATCGATATCCGCCAAAGCGAGGCCTGTGGCAATTCGGACGAGGTGCTGATCGTCAGGCCTGGCACGGACGCGGCGCTGGCGCTGGGCATTATGCATGTAATCGTCAATGAAGGGCTGACCGACGGTGGCTTTATCGCCAATCACACTGTCGGCTTCGACCAATTGCGCGATCATCTGCAGGCCCACACACCCGAATGGGCGGAAAGCGTCTGTGGTGTTGCAGCAGAACGGATCGCCGCCCTTGCCCGCGACTATGCCCGTACCGAAAAGGCGATGATCTGCCTCAGCGGCAGTTCGATGTACAAGAACCGCGACGGGTGGGAGGCAAGCCGCGCCATCTCCTGTCTCCCGGCACTGACCGGCAAACTGGGCAAGTCGGGTGCCGGGCTCGGCCCGCGCCACGGTGCGGATCCGCATGGGTCGGGCCTCAATTTCATCCTCAACCCGGCCGATCGACCGGCTGGCGATTATGTTCACAACCAGATGTCGGACATGATCGGCGCCATAGAGCAGGGGCGCATCCGCACCATGCTGCTGTTTGGTTCCAACATGCTGTCCTCTTTCTCGGACGCGGCGCGCTTGGCGAAGGGGTTTGCCAAGATGGACCTGGTCGTGTGCCAGGACCTGTTCATGAATGACACCATGCGCCGCCACGCCGATATTGTACTGCCCGCAACGGCATGGCTTGAAGACGTGGGCTGCAAGCGAACAGCAACGCATATCTACCTGATGGACCAAGTGCTTCCCCCGGCAGGAGAAGCACGCTCAATGACGCAGATTGTCCGCTCGCTGGCCGAACGGCTCGGGATAGAGGATTTCTATCCCTGGGAAGGCGAAACAGGCCATATCGATGCGGTGCTTGATCATCCCAGCACCCGCCATGCAACTGTCGCAAAGATGCGCGAAGCTGGCGGTATCTGGGAACAGGACATCGGCCATGTGGCGCATCCCGAACTTGCCTTCCCGACCCCTTCGGGCAAGATCGAGTTCTATTCGCAGGCAGCCGAAGACCATGGCCTGTCCCCCCTCCCCAGCCATACACCGCGCAGCAACGGCGATTACCCGCTGGAACTTCGGATGAGCCGCACGATCAACCACTTTCACAGCTTCTACGACAGCGCCCGTGCCCTGCCCACATTGGTGCAAAAAGAACCACAGCCGACACTGTGGATCAGTCCCGCCGATGCCGGTTCGCGCGCAATTGCAGACGGCGACGAAGTGAGCATCAAAAACGCACGCGGCACATTTGCAGCCCATGCCACAGTGACGGACAAGGTCCCCGCCGGCACGTTGTGGATTCACGATGGCTGGCCCGGCCTCAACGCTCTGACAGAAGGTGCCGCTGCCGTATCGGATGAGGCGACACGGATATTCGCCTTCTCGACCGGGCAGAGTTCCTACGAAAGCTTCGTTGAAGTGGCGCGAGCCTGACGAAGGCCTCTCAAGCCATGGCTTCCATGCTGGCGAGCTTGATCAGCGCCTGCTTGTAGTTCTCGGGCTCTGCCGCGCCCTGGAGGATATATTTGCCAGCGACCACGAAGGTGGGGACCGAGGTGATCTGGTTCTGCAGCGCGCGCTGTTCTTCCATCCTTACGGCGGTGGAGAGCGCCTCGTCCTCCAGCGCGGCTGCCGCCGCAGCGCGGTCGAAGCCTTCAGTCTCCGCAATATCGAGCAGGAGCTCGCGGTCGGAGATGTTCTGCCGCTGCTGGAAATAGGCGCGGAACAGCGCCATTTTCAGACGCACCTGCGCTTCAAGTTCGGCGACGGTCAGCGCCCAGCGCAGCAGCTTGTGCGCCTCATGCGTGTTCCACACCATCAGCACGGGCTCTTCGCCCTCTCCCTGGTAGCTCATTGGGAAGCCCACCGCCTCGCCCGTGGCTTCGACATTGCGCCGCATGGCGAGCACTTCGGCGGGCGTCTTGCCATAGGCCTTGGCGAGCAGATCGACCTGGTTGTGACCTTCGGGGCCCATCTCGGGGTTCAGCTCGAAGGGCATGTAGCGGATGGTGACATCGACATCCTCCTTCAGATCCTCCACCGCCTGCAGGAATTGCGTGCTGCCGATGGCGCACCAGGGGCAGACCACGTCCGACCACACATCGACCTGCAATTCGTCAGCCATCAATCCTGCTCCAGCCACCATTTCAACAGATGATGGGCAATAGCGCGCGAAGGCGGCGGAATGAAGGAGGTTGATTCGCGACCCTTCTCCATTGCTTCCGACACCTCGGCGCGGGTGAACCAGCGGGCATCCTCCAGCTCTGTATAGTCGACCACCAGATCGCGGCTCTCGGCCAGTGCATGGCAGCCGATCATCAGCTGGCTGGGGAACGGCCATGGCTGGCTGGCGACATAGCGCGCCGAATGGGTGCGCACGCCCGCTTCTTCCAACACTTCGCGCGCCACCGCCTGCTCGATGCTCTCGCCCGGCTCGATAAATCCCGCCAGCGCGGAATAGGACCGAGCGGGATAATGCGGCCCGCGGCCCAGCAGCAGGTCTCCATCATTTTCGACCAGCATGATCGCCACCGGATCGGTGCGCGGGAAATGTTGTGCATTGCAGGACGGGCAATCGCGCTGCCAACCCCCTTTGGCGATCTGCGTCACTTCGCCGCATTGGGCGCAGAAGCGATGGCGCGCATGCCAATCGACCAGGCTGCGCGCACCCCCATAAAGCGCCAGCTCCTGCTGAGAGAGGCGGGAGATGACGATCCAGCTGCTGCGATGGGCATAGGCGGGCAGGTTGTCCCCCGCCTTCGGCACGGCAGCAAAGCACGGCGCGCCGTCCTTTATTCCAAGGAACACCGTCTCCGCATCTTCCGCCAGTTGCGACAGGCCGGTCCAGACCAGCCGGTCATCCTCATCCAGCTGCGGGACCAACCCATCCAACGCCAGAAGCAGCGCATCGGGCCCGGCGCGCATTTGCGCCAACCTCTCGGGATCGGTGCGCAAATGATCGGCGCGGTCGATCGCTTGCGCGGTAAAAGCCACTTCCCCCATTCTCTATGCGTTGAGCAATTGGGCGACGGCGTCTGCCGCAACGGTGGTGGGAAAATCCTGGTAAACCGGATAGGTCTCTGCAGGCATATATTGCGTCATCAGATTGTGCCGCAGACCGAAGCGCAAATTGACGAGGCCGCAAGTGCCCGCCGCCCCGAACCAGCCGAACAGGCCTTCCGCCTGTCCCTTGCCGACAAGGCCGCCCGCGCCGAAACCGAATTCGTTTTCGCCGAAGGTAAAACCGCCACCGGGATCGAGCGTATCGGGTAGCATATCGGATGTCGCCAATTCCACGGTCGCCTTGTCCATCACGCGCACACCGTCCAGTTCGCCGCCATTGGCCAGCATCATCAGGAAACGGTCATAATCGCGCGGCGAAGAAACAATGCCCGCACCGCCGAAGGGAAATGGCGGGTCTTCCTCGAACACCGAGCTTCCGGGAATGTCGATCGGCAGCAAGACATCATTTATGACGAAGTAATTGGCCGTGAAGCGTTCTGCCTGCCCTTCCGGCACCCGGAAACCGGTGCTGTCCATGCCGCAGGGTTCGAAGATGCGTTCCTTCAGGAAGGCATCGAAGTTCTTGCCGGAAACCACTTCGATCACGCGACCCATCAGGTCGAGGCCCATGGAATAGGACCAGCGTGTTCCCGGTTGCAAGACGAGTGGCATCTTTGCCAGACTATCTGCGAACTGCTCCAGACTGCTTGCCGGCGTCCCGTTGAAGACGGGCACCATTTGCAGGCGAGAGACGAGGCCCGGAACAAGGCCGTTTTCGCTATAGGCCTGCGCAATCGGACCTTGTTGGATAATCGAATAGCCCAGCCCCGCAGTGTGCGTCAGGCAATGACGCACGGTTATGGGGCGTTCGGCGTTTTCGAGATTGTCGGGCGTGATCGCGCCGTCATAGGTCTTTTGCACCTGCATTTCGGCGAAGGCAGGCAGGATCTCGGCAATCGGCTGGTCGAGCGATAGCAGGCCGTCCTCGATGCACAGCATTGTCGCCATGCCGGTAACGGGTTTGGTCATGGAGTAGATGCGATAGAGCGTATCGGGACCTGCCGGAATCGCGCTGGTGAAGCTGGTATCGCCTTCAGCAACGAATTCGGGAGCGTCAGTACCCCAACCAAGTGCCGCGACCATGTTGGCGACCTTGCGTTCACCGACATAGCTATCGATCATGTTATTGAGCCGCGGCCATTGCGATGCCTCGCGCGCCTGAGCCGAAGAGGCCAGAGGCATTCCCGAAAGGGCGGCACTGCACCCCAGAAGCGCAGTGGAACGCAGCATGGCGCGGCGGGACAGATATGGCGCCATGATCGCTTGCTCGTTCACGCAATTTCTCCGGTGAGGGCCTGATCCGCGCGGACAGTAGCATCGAGCAACCGAACCTCAAGCCTTGTCAATGGCAACTGTATTGCCTAATTAAGACACATGCTCAATATTCTCTCCATCCTCATCGGCCTGATTGCACTGGTCATTGTCATCCCCTCGCAGATTCCCCTGCTCGGTTGGGGCAACTGGCTGGCTTTGCCCATCGTCGTTATAGGCATTGGCATTGGCGCCCTTTCGGGCAAGAATCACGGGCGTAATCTCTGCCTCGTCGTTTTCGGGATTGCCGTCGTCCGCTTGCTACTGGGCGAAGGCATTATCTAGGAGCGCGCCAGCACGAGCTGTGCGGCCTTGGCAAAAAGCGTTGGCAAGCCAGCATCTTCGAGCCGGTCCAACGGCCACCATTCTCCTTCAAAGAGATCGTGGGCTGAATCCCCGGCATAAACGGCTACGCCCAATTCGAGGTCGAAATGGGTGAAGCTGTGGCGCACTACCCCGCCAGCCTTCCATGCACCGGGAAGCGGCACTTCCCCGTCGCCGTCGGCGCGAGCTGACCAGCCATCATCGGGAAGCGCGCGCATCCCGCCCAGCATGCCCTTGCCAGGGCGGGTGACGAGCCAGACATGCTGGTCTTTCTCGATCCAGAAGGCGGTCCCGCTTCGGCGCGGTTTGGCCTTCTTTGCCGCCTTTCTAGGCAAGCGCAGCGGATCACCACTCGCCCTTCCCTGACAGAGTTCCTGCACGGGACAGAGCAGGCATCTGGCATCGCGCGCCGTGCAGATCGTCGCGCCTAGATCCATCATCGCCTGCGCAAAATCGCCCGCGCGTTCCTGCGGGGTGATCGCATCGGCCTGCGCACGGATAAGCTTGCGCGAGGCAGGCAATGGCTCCTCCACAGCAAACAGCCGCGCAACTACCCTCTCCACATTGGCATCGACCACCACGGCGCGTTTCCCGAAAGCGATCGCTGCGATGGCTGCAGCTGTGTAATCGCCCAGCCCCGGCAGCTGGCGCAACTCCTCTTCCGTATCCGGAAACCCTCCCATTTCAGCGACCTGGCGGGCACATTTCACCAAATTGCGCGCGCGGGAATAATATCCCAGCCCCGCCCATGCAGCCAGGATATCCTCCTCCCTGGCCTGCGCCAACGCATTCACATTCGGCCATTTATCGACGAATTTAGCAAAGTAGGGTGCCACAGCACTGGTAGTGGTCTGTTGCAGCATCACTTCGGACAACCACACGCGATAAGGATCTGCCTTGGCACTGCCCTTGACCCGCCAGGGCAAGTCGCGCGCATGGCTATCGTACCAGTCGAGCAGAAGTATCGCGGCCCTATCCACCATCGCCTCGCCATGGCATAGCAAGGCCTGCAATGGAACGTGACAGCGACAAAATGCCCCGCAAGTCCCGCAAGAAGGGCAAGCAGAGACCTTACGAGCGCCCGCGCGGTGGTGAAGCGCGCGCGGTCGCGGACCTTGTCCCACAGATCGGCCGCGCCGCATTTCGCCGTTTCGGCTTCGTCCAGTCCAGTGTCGTGACGCGTTGGCCCGAAATTGTGGGGGAGACGCACGCCAAGGTCTGCCAACCCGAATCGATCCGTTTCCCTCCTGGAGAGAAGAGCGATGGAATTCTCCAGCTCGTCGTCCTACCCGCCCATGCCCCGCTGATCCAGCACGTCATCCCCGAGATCATCGAGCGGGTGAACCGTTTCTTCGGTTACAAGGCGGTGGCACGTGCGAAGATCCGGCAAGGCGAGGTTAAGGCACAGACTGCTGAAAAGCGCAGCGCACCGCCGTCGCTCAAGCCGATTCCGATGGAACTGGGAGAAAGCTTGCGCGATATCGGTGACCCGGAATTACGGACCGTGCTCGAATCGCTGGCGCGATCGATCGGTCGGAAAGAGGACGAACAGGGATGAAGAAGGCGATTTGGGCCGGCCTGCTGCTGGCGAGCCTGCCAATGGCAAGTCTGTCGGCACAGAATTGGGATACGACGGTCGAACGCACTGAACAGGGCCACCGTGTCGGGAATCCCGATGCAGCAACCAAGCTGATCGCCTTTGTCAGCTATTCCTGCCCCCATTGCGCGCATTTCGAGCAAGAGGCGGAAGCACCGCTTCGCCTGGCGCTGATCGAGCCGGGCAAGCTGCAGATGGAAGTGCGCCACGTGCTGCGCAACCCGCTGGATCTGGCCGCAGCGCTTACCACGGAATGCGGCAGCGAGGACAAATTCTGGGGCAATCACCGCGCCATCTTCCGCGCGCAGGAGGATTGGCTGCAGGTCGCCGTCAATGCCACACCGGCGCAGCAGCAACGCTGGACCACCGGCCCGTTAGGAGCGCGCATGCGCGCAATCGCCTCCGACCTTGATTTCTATAAGCTCATGGAACCACGCGGCTATGGCCGGGCGCAACTCGACCAGTGCCTGACCGACGAGGCTGCAATCCAGAACCTTGTCGA
>CAJXLD010000083.1 GCA_913055595.1 uncultured Altererythrobacter sp. | reverse complement strand
AAAGGTCATACGGCTCAATCCCGACGGCGATGAAACGCCAACGCTGGGCCGCCATCGCACACTGCTGCAGGATCTGTTCGGCAATATCGGCCAGGTGGGCGCCCCGGGTGTCGGCGGGCAATAAGGGCAATCATTTCACCAATCGCATTGCTTGAAGCGGGCGGGCGACTGCCCCATATGCGCTGTCATGGATAAGAGCAGGGACAGCCACAGCATGGTCCAGTGGCACGGGACGACAATCATCGGCGTGAAACGCGGCGACACCACCGTGATTGCCGGCGATGGACAGGTTTCCATGGGCAATACGGTGATGAAGCCCAACGCCCGCAAGGTGCGCCGCATTGGGGATGAGGGCAAGGTGATCGCCGGTTTTGCCGGGGCCACCGCCGATGCCTTCACCCTGTTCGAGCGGCTCGAACGCAAGCTGGAACAGCACAGCGGGCAATTGCTGCGCGCCGCGGTGGAACTGGCCAAGGACTGGCGTACCGACAAGTATTTGCGCAACCTCGAAGCGCTGATGATCGTTGCCGATGCCGAGAGCATGCTGGTGCTGACGGGCAATGGCGATGTGCTGGAACCCGAGGGCGGGATCGCCGCGATCGGTTCCGGCGGCAATTATGCGCTCGCCGCCGCGCGCGCGCTTTCCGATTACGAAGACGATCCCGAAAAGATCGCTCGCCGCGCGATGGAAGTGGCGGCAGAAGTCTGCGTCTTCACCAATGACCGCGTGACGGTCGAAACAATTTCATAGAGCATCATGGAAATTCTGACCCCCAAGGCGATCGTCGCCGCCCTTGACGAGCACATTATCGGCCAAAAGGATGCCAAGCGCGCCGTGGCCGTGGCATTGCGCAATCGCTGGCGCCGCCAACGCTTGAGCGCCGATTTGCGCGACGAGGTGACGCCCAAGAACATCCTCATGATCGGCCCCACCGGCTGCGGCAAGACCGAGATCAGTCGTCGCCTCGCCAAGCTCGCCAGCGCGCCTTTCATCAAGGTGGAGGCGACCAAGTTCACCGAGGTTGGCTATGTCGGGCGCGACGTCGAACAGATTGCTCGCGACCTCGCCGAAGAAGCGATCCGGCTGGAAAAGGACCGCCGGCGCGAGGCTGTGCGCGAAGCTGCCAGCGAGGCGGCGATGGAGCGCCTGCTCGATGCATTGGTGGGCGCGAGTGCTTCGGCCGCCACCCGCGAGAGTTTCCGTCAGCGCATCGTCGACAATTCGATGAACGATACCGAAGTGGAAGTGGAAGTCGCCGAGCAGGGCGGGATGCAGATGGACATTCCCGGCATGGGCGGCGGCGCGACCATGATCAATCTCAGCGATATGATGGGCAAGGCCTTCGGTGGCCCGCCGAAGAAGAAGCGCAAGCTCAAGGTCCCCGATGCGTGGGACAAGCTGGTCGACGAAGAAGCAGAAAAACGCATGGACCAGGAGGATGTCGCCCGCGTCGCGCTGCAGAATGCGGAAACCAATGGCATCGTCTTCCTCGATGAGGTGGACAAGATCGCCGTCTCCGATGTGCGCGGCGGTTCGGTCTCCCGCGAAGGCGTGCAGCGCGACTTGCTGCCGTTGATCGAAGGCACCACGGTCGCCACCAAATATGGTCCGATGAAGACCGACCATGTTCTCTTCATCGCCAGTGGCGCTTTCCATGTCGCCAAGCCCTCCGACATGCTGCCAGAATTGCAGGGCCGCCTGCCGATCCGCGTCGAATTGCGCAGCCTGACCGAGGAGGACTTTGTCCGCATCCTCAGCGAGACCAAGGCCAACCTTGTCGAACAGTACAAGGGCCTGCTCGGCACCGAGGATGTCAGCGTGGACGTGACTGCGGATGCCATTGCGGAAGTCGCGAAGATTGCCGCGCAGGTGAATGAAGGCGTCGAGAATATCGGCGCGCGCCGGCTGCAGACGGTGATGGAAAAGCTGTTCGAGGAACTGAGCTTCGATGCCGAGGATCGCACGGGCGAGAGCGTGACGGTGGATGCCGCCTATGTGCGCGACAAGTTGTCCCAACTCGCAAGCGATACCGATCTGTCGAAATATATTCTATAGACGCTTACCCACCCCCAACCCCTCCCGCCTGCGGGAGGGGAGCGAGGCTTGCCGAACCGCAGGTGAGGCTAGTCGCAGCGGGGTGGGCCGGAGAGAGAGCCAACCGCAATGTCCAACACCCCACCCGATGGCAAACTGATCTACCGCTGCCTTACCGGCAAGGATGACAAGGCCTTCTGCGAGCGTGTTTCCGAGGCGCTGGAAGAAGGTTGGCGGCTGCACGGCTCGCCAGCGATGGCCTTCGACAGCGAAACGGGCGAAATGAAGGTGGCGCAGGTTGTCGTCTGGCCAGGCTACCAGACGACCAACGACTAGGTTTTGGAGTGACCTCACTTACCCTTGACCGCGACGGCGCTGCACATTTTGCTGCCCTCGCAAAGGCAATCCTTCCCGAATTGGAACTCGCATTTGAGGGTTTCCCGAAGGACGCAGCGGGGACGCGAATCGTTGACTGTCCTGCGATAGCCGGGCTGCTGGCAGCCGATCGAGCTATCGGCGCCAAGGTTGCGGATATGCTGGGCGACGACGCGATGCCCGTGCGAGCCATCCTGTTTGACAAGAGTCCGGATGTGAACTGGGCGCTGGATTGGCATCAGGACCGAACAATCGCAGTACGAAATAAATGCGAAGTTGCAGGTTTTGGCAATTGGAACACCAAACAAGGCATTGTCCATGTTGAGCCGCCGTTTGTATTGCTCGAACGGATGATCACAGTCCGGATTCATCTGGATCCGGTGGATGGATCGAATGGTGTGCTGGAAATTATCCCGGGATCGCATTGCTTGGGACGGATTTCCGAGAACTCGGTCAGCGCCATTGTTGCAATAGGACCGATTGTGACATGCCCTGCTGAAGCTGGTGATTGCTGGTTCTACAGAACGCCGGTTCTACACCGTTCGAGCCGGTCGCACTCGGCAAAGCGCAGGAGGGTTTTGCAGGTGGACTATTCTGCGGATGAGCTTCCCGGCGGCCTCGATTGGCGAGGCCTCTAGCGCGTCAACTACACCACGCACACCAGAACCAGGCCGGTGGGCGGAAGGCGGTGATCACGCGGCCGGCGGCGATGACAAGCATCCAGCTGCTCAGGCTGACGAATGCGAACCAGCGTGCGGCGCGGGGGATTGCGTCAGTGGGAGAGAGCCCGCGCAGGCTCCGCGCTGTGGTGGCGTAGAACACCGCCATATTGATCCCTGCAATCGCGATCAGCGTCATCTTTATCTGGAAGGCCGGGTTGTAGAGATACTGGTCGGGCGAGCTGGAGACGAAGATCACGCCGCTTCCCAGATTGAGCAAGAATCCGAACACGCCGAAGGGAATAAGCTTGTGCAGTCCCGCCAGCGATATCCCTCTGAAGAAACCCATCATCCTGAGGTCGTACAGGCCGACCGTTCCCATCAACAGGCATAAGCCTGTGAAATGGACGATCTCCGCTATCGGCCAGCCCCAGGCGGAATAGGCGATGTCGAATAGGCCGGTATCGATCGACCATTCGACGATTGCGACCGGATCGAGGAAGGGGTCGGTGGGATAGCTCACTAGCCGAAATCCCCTGTCAACTCGGAGGTCATAAGAATCTCATTGGTGTAGAGCAGCAATTTGCCGCTCGCGACGCCGCCAACCCAAAACAGCAGCGCCGCCACCGCCTGCAGCTTAACCAGGCCGACGGGCTCGACGCCCTTGTCAAAGCTGACCTTGGCCATATGCGCCACCAGCCATGCCGCCGCGATCAGGCAGGCGAACTTCAGCGCGAAGACCCAATTGGTCAGCGCCTTGGCCGGGTAACCCGCCAGCAGGCTGAGGCCGGAAATGATGGCGAGTACTGCGCCGATCTTCATGATCGGAAATACCATGCGCCAGCGTACCAGTTGGGTGCTGCGGGCGAAACCAAGCACCCGCAGGCTCAGCGCCATGCCGCCGCCCACCAGCATGGCCATGCCCCAGGCGTGGAAAATCAGCAGGATGAAATAGGCGTAGAAATCCTCCCGCACGAAGCGGCTGAGGCCGGTCTGTTCGATCCAGGCGAGCACATCCATCATCCCGCGCCATGCCTATCACGGCACGGCGAAATGTCTAACCGCGAGCCAGCACTGTTCAGGGATGGGGCGCAAGGCCGATTTCGACGCCGGTCTTGTCGGTCAGGGCGAATCTGTCGACGAGGTCCGCGCTTGCTTGGTTGAGGCCGAGCACCTGTACGCTGCGGCCATTGCGGCGCATGCGTTCGACCACCTTGTCGAGTGCGGCGGTAGCCGAGATGTCCCAGAAATGCGCGCGCGTGACATCGATGATCACATGGTCGGATGCATCGTCATACTGGCTTTCGGGGCCAAGCTGGCGCTCGAACAGATCGACGCTGGCAAAGAAGATCTGGCCGGTCACTGTGTAGCGGGCCTGCTCCGCCTCGCGCGTGCGGACCACGCTGAACATGGTGCGCACTTTGCCGGTGAAGAAGATGCCCGACAGCAGCACGCCCGCGAGCACACCCATGGCAAGATTATGCGTTGCGACCACGACAACTACGGTCGTGACCATCACTACGCTCGAAGGCCAGGGGTGGTGGCGCAGGTTCGGGATCGAGTTCCAGCTGAAGGTGCCGATGCTGACCATGATCATCACCGCCACCAGCGCGGCCATGGGGATCCGGCCCACAATGGGGCCGAGCACAGCCAGAAGGATCAAGAGGGTGAGGCCTGCGGTGAAGGTCGAGAGTCGCCCGCGTCCTCCCGAAGTTACGTTGATCACCGACTGGCCGATCATCGCGCAGCCACCCATGCCGCCGAACAGGGCCGCGACGACATTGGCCGCGCCTTGCCCGGCACATTCGCGCTTCTTGTTGCTGTCCGTATGCGTCATGTCGTCGACGATCTGTGCGGTCAGCAGGCTTTCCAGCAGGCCCACAGCCGCCATGGTCAGTGAATAGGGCAGGATGATCTGCAGCGTTTCCCAGGTGAGCGGAACATCGGGTAACACGAAATAGGGCAGGCCTTCGGGGAGGTGGCCCATATCGCCGACCGTGTTCACCTCTATATCCAGGCCGATGGTAATCGCGCCCACCACGATGATGGCCACCAGTGGGCTGGGGACGGCGGTGGTCAGCTTGGGGAGCAGGTAAATGATCGCCAGCGCTCCCGCGATTAGCGGATAGGTGATGAAAGGAACATCAATTAGCTGCGGCAATTGCGCCATGAAGATGAGGATCGCCAGCGCATTGACGAAGCCGGTGATCACCGAGCGGCTGACGAACTGCATCATCAGGTCCAGCCTCAGCAGTGCTGCGATGCCCTGGAAAATGCCCATCAGTATCGTCGCCGCGAAGAGATATTCCACGCCGTGATCGCGCACCAATGGCACCACCACCACGGCGACGGCTGCGGTCGCCGCGCTGATCATGCCGGGCCTGCCGCCCGTAAAGGCGATCACCATGGCGATGGCGATGGAAGCATAAAGCCCCACGCGCGGGTCTACCCCGGCGATGATCGAGAAGCCGATGGCTTCGGGAATAAGGGCCAGGGCAACGACGATCCCCGCCAGGATATCCTTACGCGGGTTGGCCAGCCAGTCGCGCTTCAGCGCGGCAGTATCGAACATAGGTCATGATCCATGGATAGGCGCTTATTGTGCAATGCAGCGCAAGACTGCGCGCCCTATCTACGGCAATGCCTGTCAGGGCAAGGGGGTGGCGGTGAATTTATTGCAATTCGCGTTGCGCCTGGCGCAGGGATCGCGTCCATTACTGCTCGGCGTACCAATATTCCTGGTGACAGGCGGCGCATTCGCTGTCCATCTGACCGACCAAATCCGTAGCCGCCTGCAAGTCCATGGCAGATGCTGCCGCGGCGACATTGCGTGATAGGGCGGCAAAGCGTGCCGACATGTCGCGATAGCCTTGCGGATCGGCATCGAGATTGGCCTGCACCTGGTCCATCGGGACTTCATATTCACCCGTGGCCCAATTGCCTTCGCTCGCAGCATGGAGTTCCGAAGCGGCAGCCATCCGGTCACCGATAGCGGCGAGCAAGCCGGCCTGTTCGGCCATGCTGTGCCACTGTGCTGCGGTGATCAGGGAGCTGTCGAGTTCGCCGTCATCGTTATAGGCGTTGTTGGTAACATCCCAGATGGCGACGATGGCCGGGTTCACTTCGTCCTGCATGACATCGCGAACATAGAGGGGGTCGGCCTGCGCGCTGGAGGCAGAGGTGTCCGGTCCGGCCCCATCCGCGGTACAGGAGGCCAGCAGGGTGGCTGAGGCCATGGTCAGGAAAGTGCAAAGGCGCATCACTCGGATCCTCCTACTCGGCGGCATCGTCCAGTTCCGCCTCTTCGCTTAATTGCCGCGTCCACATATCCGCGTAAAGCCCGTCATGGCGCAGCAATTGGCCATGTGTACCCTGCTCGCAAATGCGCCCTTCCTGAATGACGTAGATCAAATCGCTATCGGCAATGGTGGACAGGCGGTGGGCGATGGAAATGGTCGTGCGTCCGGCGGAAACGCGCTTCAGCGTGCCGAGGATGTCCTGCTCGGTGCGTGAATCGAGCGCGCTGGTGGCCTCGTCGAGCAGCAGGATCGGCGGGTTCTTGAGCAAGGTCCGGGCGATCGCGACGCGCTGCTTCTCACCGCCCGAAAGCTTGAGTCCGCGCTCGCCCACTTCGGTCTGAAGGCGCTGTGGCAGGCGCTTGATAAAGGGCCATATCGCCGCATCGCGCGCGGCCCGGATAATCTCTTCCTCGCTCGCATCTTCGCGGCCATAGGCGATGTTGTATCCGATCGTGTCGTTGAATAGCACGCTGTCTTGCGGGACGATACCGATCGCGGCGCGCAAGCTTTCCTGCTGCACTTGGGCGATGTCCTGCCCGTCGATCAATATGCGTCCCTGCCACGGATCATAGAAGCGGAACAGCAAGCGACCGATCGTACTCTTGCCCGCGCCGGAAGGACCGACAAGCGCCACATGGCCGCCTGCGGGTACTTCGAAGGACAGGCCATGGAGGATTTGCCGGTCACGCTCATAGCCGAAATGAACATTGTCGAAGGCGAGGGTGGGTCGCTTCACCACCAGTGCCGGCGCGCCGGGAGCGTCCTCGATTTCCACATTCATGTCGATCAGGCGAAACATCTCCGCCATATCGACCAGCCCCTGCCGGATCGTGCGATAGACCCAGCCGAGCATGTCGAGCGGGCGGAAGAGCTGCTGCAGATAAGTGTTTACCAGCACCAGGTCGCCCACCGACAGCCTGCCTTGGCTCCAGCCCCATACCGTCCAGGCCATGGCCCCGCCCATCATCAGCTGAAGGATGAAGGCCTGTACGATATTGAGCAGGGCGAGCGAATTGTCGGTGCGGATCGATGCCTCGGCATAGGCATGCGCCGATTGCGCGTAGCGACTCTTCTCACGGCTCTCCGCGCCGAAATATTTGACGGTCTCGTAATTGAGCAGTGAGTCAACGGCGCGCGCCATGGCCTGACCGTCGAGATCGTTCATCTGCTTGCGCAGGCGCGTGCGCCATTCGGTAATGCGCTGCGTCACCCAGATGAAGGCGAAGATGGTGATCGCCGTGGCGGCCACGATCTCCCATCCGAAAAGCTTGTAGAAGATCACCGCGACAACGATCAGTTCGATGGCGGTGGGCAATATGTTGAACAGCAGGAAATAGAGCATCGAGCTGATCGACTTGGTGCCGCGTTCGATCACCCGCGTGATCTCGCCCGTCCGGCGCGAGAGATGGAAGCGCAGCGAGAGGCGGTGCAATTGTTCGAACACGTCTTCGGACAGGCTGCGCACAGCATCCTGCCCCACCCGGTTGAACACCATATTGCGCGTCTGGTCGAAGAAAGTGGTGGCAAAGCGTCCGGCGGCATAGGCCAACACCAGACCCAGCGCGACCCACAGGACAGGGTCGCCTTCCGCCGCCATCGCGTCGACTGCATTGGCATAGGCGAACGGCACAGTCAGCACGATCACCTTCGCCACAATGACGAACAGCGCAGCGATGACGATACGGCCGCGCAGGTCGGTCCTGTGCTTCGGCCAGAGATAGGGCAGGAAGCGGCGGACCGTCCCCCAATCTCCATGTTCCGCCACTACGTTTCTATCTTGATCGCCCGCCGCCATGGAGTTGACTTGGGGTGGTAAAGCCTTTCCGGCAACAAATATCCGCTATCAAAGGGCCAAGCGACTGAAACGTTCGAGGCTGGGTAGCCGCGAGCCATCCGGCAAGTCGAACAATATCCTGCGGCTCGGGAAGTCGATGGCGACCCTCTCGAAAAGGCGAAGCTCGTTCATGCCCAGCACCATGGCTGGCTGATCGCCCAGGCCCAGAGCATCAAAGGTAGGCGAGTCCGCAAAGGATATGAAGAAATTGCTCAATTGTGCGCGATCCAGCTCAAGACTGCGGACCATGCGAACCTTGCCGGTCCTTTGAACGCCATTGATATCCGTCATTTCCGCATCAGCTGACTCTCGCGAGCGGCGCAGGCGTTGGAACAGCGCCTCATTGCCCACCGAGCCCTGGGCCCCCGTGTCAACGATAACTGCTGTCCGTACGCCATCGATGCGGGCGCGCGTAATAATCAGGCGCCCCGCCTCGCGCTGGGCACGCACGATGATGTCATAGCCGCGATTGCTTCGCCGATCTTCGTCATGGGCAATTTCAAGCATTCGGTTTTCGAAATCGAGCATCACGCGCCGGTCTTGCAAGGCGTCGATACCCAGAATGCCGTCGGCTCCGCCGATATTCTCACCCACCACAAGCGCTGCCCTTGCTCCAAAATAGCTGTGACTGCCGAAGGCGATTTCATCGAGAATTGTTGTTTCAACTTCGCGACGGCTTGCCATGCCCACCAAAGTGGCCGTTTCACGTTCGGTCAACATCAGCTGGTCGGCCAGCGCATGGCTCAAGACAGTGGCCTGTGCGCCGGTATCGATCATGAACTGGTAGGGGCCTTTGCCATTGATTGTGACCGGCACGGTCATGCGGCTATAGCGCTCTTCCTCCATCGTAATGATTTCGGTCGCAGCCTCTTCCGCAGCGCCGGCAATCTCAGTTTGTGTGACAAGCGCATCATTGGCACCGGCTCCGGAAGAACCGATCAAGGCCAATGCACCGGCGTATCTAAGCCAGCTCATGACATCCTCTCCATTAGAATGGACCGCGAGCATACCATGTCTCGGACCGTGGGCCAAAGCCGGATGCAAAAGTCTGCTAGAGCCCGGTTTCCGATTCTGCCGCAATCCGGTTCAAAAGTTTCACAACACCAATTGATTCGGAATGGACTTGCCGCGCACTTTCAATCCGCGATGGAGAATTGAGAGGCTAAATCGTCCGACCCGGCCGCTATTGCGGTAAGTGTTTACCGTTGCGATCTGCTTGTGCCAGACGCGACCATTTCGCGGGCAATCTGATGCAAGAAAGATGCTCATATAAGATCTTGTTTTTACGCTATATTTCAAATTTGCGAAAGTTTTTTTGAAAAAGCCGTTGACCGAATCCCGATGCCCGCCTAGATGGCCCTCACCGACGCGGCGCTGACGGTTTCTCACCGCCCTCGCAGCTCGGTCGCCAACATAGATCGGACAGTTTGTCCCCCGGTCCAAAAAATCGGGGAGCAATCACTGTCCGCTTCTTTCTGTCTGGTGGCTCTTTGACATTGTCGTATTTCGATGAAGGGACATGTGGGCGACGGCACCCGGTCCGGGGTTCTCAAGGCTCTGGATACCGGTAACCTATAAGCCGATTGCCACATCCTTGGTCTGCTACCACGCAGCCATGTGATGATGCATGTCCTTCGTATCCATTACGTTTGACAGTGCAGGTATCGGCTCCTTGAAGCTCTTGCCTTGCGGGTTGGCGAACTTCGGTTCGTGCCTGTTTGGTGAGTGACACAAACTTGAGAGTTTGATCCTGGCTCAGAACGAACGCTGGCGGCATGCCTAACACATGCAAGTCGA
>CAJXLD010000082.1 GCA_913055595.1 uncultured Altererythrobacter sp. | reverse complement strand
ACCCAGCGACTGGCCCATCCAGGTACGGACTTCTTCCGGCCAACGACGCTCTGCGATCGCTTCGGGACCATCTACGATCGGGATCACGCGGCTGTCATGGATCATCTCGAGGTTGATCACGAAATAACCGGGCGACTGCATCACCTGGATGCCGTTGTTATAGCGGAAAGGGAACATGGAGGCCGGGAAGCCACGGGTGACGCAGCGGTCCCAAGTGTCGAAATCGTCCACCCACTGGTGGATCGTGCCGGGCGTCCAGCTGGAACGGCCACTGCTGTAGAGCTCCTGCGCCCAGGCCGTGAATTCGGGAAGCTGGCCATCCGCCGGGCTGATCAGCAGCGAAGTGCGGCGGCCCGAGGCGTCGGATTCCACCCAGTGGCCCATGCCGATCGTACCGCTTTCGTCTTCAGCGGCATATGCAGCGTCGGACCGGCCATACTGGGCGCGGCGCTGCTCATATTCTTCGTCATTCAGCCAGAAGCGATCCCCATACTGCGCAGGGCGGTTCATCGGCAGGCTCGCGATATTGTCGATCGGGAACATGCCACGCATGTCGGGATCACCCCATGCTGTGCGCGGAGGATCGTAATCGGTGGGAACGGGCGGCATCACGGTCAGGTCTTCAGGAACCTGTTGTGCGCCTGCGCCGGATGCGGCCAGAACAGCCAGCGAAGCTGCTGCCAGAGCCTTTCCGAACTTGGTATTGAATTTCGACATTTCTGGTCTCCCTATAGTCTATCTGAGCGATATGTGTCCGCTCGAATTCTAATCTTCTTCGTCATTCCCTACGCCGCGACTGGCCGGGTCCATGGCCGGCGGCGGGCCTGCGTCTGGATCAATCGGTTCCACCATTTGGCCGCGTGCGTATTCCTGTTCTCGTGCCGTACGGTTGGCCGTGATGTAATTGCGGACCTGCACATTGCCCTCGTGGCAGGCATATTCAAAGAACTCGTAGGTGTCGTCGCGGGTCCAGTCCATCCGCAAAGTGAATGGGGCTTCCCAGACAACGGGGTCCGAATAAGTCAATTCATAAGTGATCGTGTCCGGACCGACCATGTGGAAGCGTTCCACCACCGTGGCCTCGCCGCTGGTTGGCAGCGTATTGCTAGGCGGAACACCCCGCGTCGCCGTGTTCAGCGGCGATGCGCCGGGCTGCATATTGGTTGTTTCCACCACAAGTGTGTTGTGATCTTCCCAGCGACCACGGCTGTTTCCGAACATGCCGGTCACGGCGGCTGGCCACTGCTCTGTATTGCCCACGGGGATCATCCGCGTGCCCAGCATTTCCAATGTGATCACCACATAACCGGGCGACTGGAAAATGCGGATACCGTTATTGTAGCGGAAGGGCAGCATCGAAGCCGGGAAGCCACGCGTCCAGCAACGATCCCAGCTATCGAAATC
Organism: uncultured Altererythrobacter sp.; assembly: GCA_913055595.1. Classification (GTDB taxonomy): domain Bacteria; phylum Pseudomonadota; class Alphaproteobacteria; order Sphingomonadales; family Sphingomonadaceae; genus Alteraurantiacibacter. The sequence continues at coordinate 8,698 of CAJXLD010000082.1, read as the reverse complement.
GTCCACCCAGTCATAGGTCTGGCCGGTCACCCAGCTCGAGCGGTTTAAACTGGCCAGGCGCTTGCCTTCGTCGGTTAGCGCAGGAAGCTTGCCGCTCGCCGGTTCGACCAGCATCGATGTACGACGGCTGCCTGCCTGATATTCGATCCAGTGGCCCAGGCCGATCGTGCCTTCCTCATCCTCGTTTTCGTAAGCTTCTTCCAACTGCTCGACGCGGCCTTGCTCGGCGGCGATTTCGGCTTCGGTCTTCCAGAAGCGGTCGCCATATTGATCCGGACGCTCGACGGGCATTTCGGCGATATCGTTTATCGGCCAGGTGCCGCGCAGATCGGGATCGCCCCAAGGTGTCCGCTCAGGTTGGTAATCGTCCGATACGGCAGGCATGGTGGTCAGATCGTCGGGAGCGCCCTGTGCACCGGTTGCTGTGGCAAAGCCGAGACTGGCAATGCTTGTCGCCAGCAACAAGAACTTGGCAGAGGAAGGCGCGCGTAACATCAAGTAGCTCCTATTGGGTCCCACCAGCCGCTGCTGCAGCTTCCGCGCGTTCGGCGCGCGAGGCGGTTATAAAGTTTCGAATCTGCACATTGCCTTCGTGGCAAGCATATTCGTAGATCTCGAATTCTTCGTCGCGCTGCCATTCGAGGCGGGCGGACCATGGCTGGGTGAATACCACGGGATCGGTCCATGTGAATTCGTAGATGATCTCGTCCGGCCCCACCATGTGGAAGCGTTCCACCAGTTCGGCCTGATCGCTCACCGGTGTATCGTTTTCGCGCGGAGAACCCGTTGTGCCGATATTGGTGGCAGAAGGTCCGGGTTTGAAATTTGTCGTGACTACTTTCAGCGTGTTGTGATCTTCCCATTCACCGCGGCTTTCGCCCAGCCAATGCTGGATCAGTGAAGGCATCGCGGCACGGCCATCGGTGGGGATGATGCGCGTCTCATGCACCATCTCCATCTGGATGGCGACAATGCCCGGCGCCTGAAAAATGCGCATGCCGTTATTGTACATAAAGGGAAACATCGATGCTGGCAGTCCGCGTGAGATGCAGCGGTCCCAACTATCGAAATCCATCCATGTATCAAAGGGTTGTCCCTGCGCCCATGTGCTGCGCATGGCGTCGGAGAGGCGCTGTCCTTCCCCGGTGAATGCGGGAAGCTGGCCATCAGAGGGCGAAGTGATCCAGCTTGTCCGGCGGTTGGCTGCAGCCACTTCGGCCCAGTGACCGATGCCCATCCTGTCGCTCGAATCTTCGTTCTGGTAACGTTGCTCCAGCGCCTCGACCATCTCGGCCCGTTCCGCATATTCTTCCCGCGTCAACAGCTGGCGATTACCATGTTCTGCGGCACGTTGCAGCGGGGTCCGTCCATTGAGGTGGTCTATAGGCCATCCGCCGCGGAAGTCGGGTTCACCCCAGGCTGTCAGATCGGGCTGGTATTCGTCCGAAGGCACAGGAAGGACCGTCAAATCCTCCTCTGCCTGCGCAAATGCGCCGCCCCCAGCCAGCGTGGCTATTGCGACGGCGAGAATGGGCAGCGCGAAATGACGCATTGATTATCCTTCTGGCAGGGCAAAAGTGACGTAACGGCTCTCGCCCGGTTCGGGCAGGCCGAGGCCGCCAAGGAAATGGCCCACGCCGCCGACGGGGACAGTGATGTATTGGCGACCGCCAACTTCATAGACTGCCGGTACGCCTTCAGTGGCAGCGTCAAAGCGGTGCTCCCACAGCACTTCGCCGGTTTCCGAATTGCGCGCACGGAACGCCCGGTCAGACGCCGTATTGACGAACAGCAGGCCGCCTGCCGTGGCAATTGGGCCCGAGCGCGGTGCCTGTGCGCCAACACCGGTAATCCCCTGTTCCTCCAGCGTCAGGATTTCGCCATTGGGAATTTGGAAGATTTGTTCGCCCGTATTCATGTCATAGGCGGTGATGTTGGAGAAAGGCGGCTTGATGGCCACCATGCCGTTCGATTGCAGCATGAAATTGACCGGCCAGCGATAGGGCACGTTGTCTTCCTGCGCGTTAGGCATGGCAGCCAGCGCACTTTCCCGGTTGTCCTTGTTGATCTTTAGCAGAAGAGGCAGTTCGCGGCTCACAACATATAGGCGCTGGTTCTCCGGATCGACCGATACCGTGCCCCAGTTCGCGCCGCCATTGTGGCCGGGCATGGAAATAGAACCACGTTCGGAAGGTGGAGTGAAGATGCCTTCATTGCGCCATTCATTGCGAAGGCCTTCCCGCAGTGCTTCCTGATCTGCTTCCGGCAGGTATGGATTGATGTCATCCTCGGTGAACGACAGGCGCATGAAGGGTTCGGGCCAGGTTGGGATCGGCTGGGTTGGGGAAGCATGCTCGCCTTCCACGTCGGATGCCGGGACCGCCACTTCCTCAATCGGCCAGATCGGCTCCCCTGTCAAGCGGTTGAAGGCGAAGACATAGCCGTGCTTGGTAACCTGAATGACGATTGGGATATCCCGGCCATCGCGGGTGATAGTCATCAGCTTTGGGGCGACAGGAAGGTCGAAGTCCCACAGGTCATGATGGACGATCTGGAAGTGCCAGATGCGCTCACCCGTTTCAGCATCGATGGCCACTAGCGAGTTGGCGAAGAGATTGTCGCCTTCGCGATTGCCGCCGTAGAAATCGTAACGTGCTGTGCCGAAAGGCACGAACATGATGCCGTTTTCGACATCGATGGTGCTTTCAGACCAGTTGTGCACGCCGCCATATTTGGCGAAATCTTCCGTATCGGGCCAGGTGTCGTGGCCAAATTCACCCTCGCGCGGGACTGAATGAAAGACCCACTTCAGTTCGCCCGTGATGACGTCATATGCCTGCACATCTGCCGGAGCGGATGCGTAGTCATAGGCGCCCGCGGGCAGCGACATGATGATCGTGTTCTTGTAGATGCGACCGGGATTGTTGGTCATCAGCGGGCTGGGTGTATCGGCATGGCCTTCAGGCAAGGCATCGCGCAGGTCCACGCCGCCGTCGTTGCCAAAGCTGGTGATGACCTGGCCGGTTGCGGCATCGATGGTACGCAGGATGCCACCGTTCAGGACAACCAGGCGGCTTTCGCTGCCATCTTCGCTTTCCCAATAGTTGATCCCGCGGGAGCCGGCTCCGCGTCCTTCCAGGTTGGAAACCCAGAGTTCGGCGCCGGTGGCGGGATCCAGGGCAACAATCTGACCCTGGCCGTTCTGCACATACATACGGCCACCGCCAACGGTGGGGCTGAAGATGGGCGGGCTACCTTCGCCGGTGGAATAGGTCCAGGCGATCTCGAGTTGCGACACATTGTCGCGATTGATCTGGTCAAGCGAAGAATATTGCGAGCTGTCGCCACCGCCGAGATAGCCGTCCCAGCCGGCGAAGTCGAAATTGCCATAGGCGGCGTCGGCGCTGCTCGCCATGCCTGGCTCTCCGCCATAAGTCGTTGAACACGCCGCGGCTGCCACTGCCAAACTCGAAATGGCTACAAACCGCATGGTGCGGCGACCCAATCCGGTTGACCCGGATTTATACTTCGGCAGTTTGATCACTCCCAGCTCCCATAAAGTTCCTGCGGGCAGAATCCTGCCCGTCTAGCCATTACAACCTAGCCGCAACCGCTTCCCGACAACAAGGCCCTATAAGGCCTCGAATTTGACTTAATCCGGATTTTTTGTCGTGAATTGTATCATTCAGCAACTTCGTCAGCATCTTGCATCTGGTGGCCTGCCGCGCTGCCTTCAACAGTGTTTTCTACGCCTTCAAGAGGACGCTCCACTGGCCCTACGGGACCGAAAATTGTCGAGTGCGTCATGCCCCCGCTTGTTTCCAGACTGAGCGTGACATTGTCCAGACTGCGGTTCTGCCAATACCAGCCATGGATGCCGGTGAAAGGCGCGATGTATACGCCTTGCATAATCTGCGCTTCATCCACACCGAAGCTCTCGGTCATTTCCTCACCTCCATCAAAGGGGTGAGCATGCATATCGTAATTGAGGACATCGGATCCCTCCCAACGAAACGCAACGCGGGAGCCTTCGGGAATCGTGTACTTGAATTCCACCGATTCAAACGGACCGAGTTCGTACTCCCAACTGTCCATGACACCATCTTCCGGCGCAGGGGCGTTGTCGCTTGGCAGGAGAACATCCTGCTCTGCCATTCGGGCCATGCCGCGTTCAAGTTCCGGATTGTCCGGATTGGCAATCTTGACCAGGCCGGTTGCTTCACCAACACCGGTCGGGTCCCAGCCGGTCTCCGCGGGAAGGACGAAGAGGACCCCGATTGCCGATACCGCGACTACCGCGCCAACGCCCACAATAAGAGGTTTCCTGGAACTGCTCATGATGCAAGATATCCTTGTACTTGAATAGTGGTGAGCCAGATGCCCACCAGAATAAGAATCCAGTTGGCTGCCAAAGCGTATTTCACAAAGCTCTGTCGCTGCCGCCAGATGTTAAAGGCGAATACCACGAAGGTGAGCACCAAAATCTGGCCAAGCTCAACACCGACATTGAAAGCGATGAGGTTGGTCAGCAAGCCGTTGGGTGAGACTTCCAGATCCATCACCTTGGTGGCCAAGCCCAATCCGTGGAACAGGCCAAACACCAGCACCGCCAGCCTCGTATCGATCTTCCAGCCGATTTTCGCAAATCCGCCTATATTCTCGACGCCCTTGTATATCACCGAAAGGCCAATGATCGCGTCGATAATATAGGCATTGGCGCCGGTACCCATCAGCACGCCGCCCATCAGCGTGATCGAATGACCGATAGTGAACATGGAAACATAGAGCACTACGTCCTTCAACCGCTGGAGAAAGAAGACGACGCCCACCAGAAAGGCGATGTGGTCATACCCGGTCACCATGTGCTTGGCGCCCAGATAGAGGAAGGGGAAGATTGCCGGGCCTTCGATGGACTGGACGAAGGCCTTGTCACCCTCTGCCACGTCATGCGCCATGGCGAGAAATGGTGTTAGTGCCGTCCAGAAAAGCGCGGTAATCAAGCCGAGCAGAGCCACGCACAGGGCTTGACGGGCAGCTTGGTTGAGCATGATTACAACCTCAACCCAAACTTGGGCCCGACGATAACCATCGTTGAATAGAGCATTACGGTCAGAATACATCCTGCCGACAAGCTCAACCAGAACGGCAATCCTTGCCGCAACATGACGGGAATCAGCAGGAACATCGGCAGCGATGGCAACACGAACCAGAACGTGGCGGAGGAATGATCGGCCAGGCGTTGTGGATCGTTCGTATCGCGCCATAACCAGATCATCGCAAGGACCGAAACCAGCGGAAGCGAGACAATCAACGCGCCAATCCCTGGCCAGCGGCGTGCGACCTCCGACGCAATTGCGATGACCACGCCTGACAGGGCTGCCTTCAAGAAGAGATACAGCACGTTATAGGTCTCCCGAGGTGTGAAGGGCTACTCGGCCGCCCCCTCGCGGTAATCTTCCAGCGATTGGTCAAGCGATGGCCGGTTGGTATCGGTTCCCATATCTTCCACAGTAACTCCCTCAGGCAAGTCAGCTGGCGGGTACATCTGGTGACAAGCGCTGCATACCGAATATATCGTGCCACCCACTTCGAAAACAGCTTCGGGATCTTGGTCGATTGCGGCCTGTTCGGCGCGTTGCGAGACTTCCTGCAGACCATTTGCGAAATCTAGCCAGTCGTCGTCACGTGTGCTGGCATAAGACGGGCTCGCCAGCACTTCGCCAAACTCCCGCAGGCTTACCGCTGCAAGGCGGACCTCTTCCCACTCCTCTTCCGTTTCCGGTTCAAACTCCCTGAATACGGGTTCCCCATCCACAAGCTCGCTCACCGCACCAACTGCGTCCCAATAGGTCTCTGCCGTTGGTTGCACATGGTCGGCCATGAATTGCTGCGCAGTACCATAAGGCAGGTCGGCTGGCTCTTCGGCGCATGAAGCCAGAATGAGCGCAGGAAGAGCCATGCTGGCAATTCGGATTGGGTTATTCATGGCTATCTTTCTCCGTTCTGGTGCCGTCCGTAAAGTACGTTCCGGCACCTCTAATCTGGCATCGGCCAATTCACTATCTTGGCCACCTGTGCCAAGCGAAATTACCGTTACAGACGCAGTAGCTTGGCGTTACATCGTTCTCCGATGTTCCCGAATTTGCTTCCGTTACCTCCGATACACATGGGGGTGAAGCCTGCCTCATTGCAACCGAAAATCGACCTTTTGTTGACAATGTCCAAAAAAAATGGACAAGCGCACCCGACATAAATCTCCGGTAAATCTTGACTCGGCTAGGTCACTTGTTGACTAGGGCCGCGATTTTGAGGTTCTGGTTTGACGGATTTGGAAAGGTTGATGAGAGAAATGGCAGCGAACAACGCTATTGCAGGCAAATGGGTCAAGAATGGCTTGGCAGCTCTGGGAGCGGCGGCAGTGGCGCTTCCCTTGGCGAGCGCCGTCGCAACGCCCGTCGATCCCACGCAGGTGATTGCGGAGGAGGATCCAAGCACGGAGCAGGACCCCGCTAGCACGGAGAAGGACACTGCCAACGCTGAGCTGGAACATGCCAGTGAGGAGCAAGAGGCTCTGAGCGCCGAGCAAGTTGCAGAAGCGCGTGACCTGTTCAATTCCTGGTCTTGCGGTGCTTGCCATGTTCTGACTGATGCCAATGCCCATGGCCATATCGGTCCTTCGCTTGACGGCAATAATGCGATGGACAAGGCGTTCATTGTCGCACGTGTTACCAACGGCCAGGGCGCGATGCCCGGCTTTGGCGGACAAATGAGCGACGAGGAAATCGAGCTCGTGTCCGCCTATATCATGGAAGCCAAAAAGTAGGGCGTCGGACCTTGCTATGAGAGAAGGGGGCCTTCTGGCCCCCTTTTTTGTGTGCTCAGTTCTCGCCGCGGGCGGTTCTGCTGCTTGGCCCAACTTGTGCGAAATAGTTGGTCACTCCGTCAGGATCGTTGAGCCAGACGGTGATCAAGTCGAAGCCCGAAAGCTTGTTGAGCGGAGTTTCTACCGCCACGCCACGATGTTCGGCCATTGCTGCTGCGAGCGGTGCGTCGCCAACCACATATTGGATACCGGCGCTGCCGTTATCAGCGGGCAGGTCGTCGCCCATTTTGTAGAGCAGGATGCTCGTTTCCTCGTGACGATAGGGATAGAACGTCGTGCCCATGATCGGTGCATTGAATGGCTGCATCTCGTCCAACCCAACAAAGTCGCGATAGAAGGAGCGGCTGGCTTCAAGGTCGGAGACTTGGATGCCGACCCCGATTCCATCTTCCGATCCGTCCTGCACGCCTTCACGGATCAGGATGACAATGTCGAAACCGGCCGGATCCTTCACCAGCGCCTGTTGGATGCCATCGTCGCGCTGAATGAATTCGGGGGCATCATATCCTGCTTCCACAAAGCGCTCGCTCACCACATCGGCATCGGGATAGCTGAGTACGAAGAAGCGGATACCGGTCCCGCCTGCATAGCCGCCTTTGAGATTGTAAAGCCGGTTGCCTTGCTGGCCCGCCGAAAGCTTGACTTGGCCGCTACCGACGCCCGTCAGGATCATCTGTTGGGTTGCGGTGAGCTGGATCGGGTTGAGCGAGCGCAGATGCAGCGCATTGACATAGAAATTGACCATCTCTTCGGTCAACTCGCGCGGGAAGCGGCGAAAAACGTTCATGGAATTCTGACGGAATTCGGCGCGCATGGTGCCGTTGAGCTGCTCTTCGGTCAGTTCGCCTGGCGCATAGGCTAAATCGCCGCCGGTCTGCATCACCGCGCCTTCGGGTGTGGTGACAGTGTCTTGAGCATTGGCGGCACAGGCGGCAAGGGCAATACCGGAAATGGCGGTGACCATGGTCGCGGTCAGTTTCATGGCGATTACCTCTCGGCTTATTCGGGCAGTGCCCATGTGATGATCGATTCATTATTGGCAGGCCGTCCATCGGGGCCACGCGTCGGCGGTCCGAATGCAGAGCCCGTGGCGAAGACAGCGATATATTGCCGACCGTCCGAGCCGCGATAGCTCATCGGGATCGTCATGGCAGCATAATCGAGCTTTTCGCTCCATACCAGTTCACCGGTCGCGGAATCGAAGGCGCGGAAGATGCCATCCGATGTCGCGCCGATGAAGACCAGCCCTCCTGCAGTCACCATGGGGCCACCGAAGGTGTTGTTGCTGCCGGTAAACTGCTTGTCCTCACCCAGTTCGGGCGTGGTGCCAAGGCGGCTGGCCCAGGCCACTTCGCCGGTATTGCCGTCCACCGCGACAAGGCGGCCCCAGGGCGGGCGGATGCAGGGCAGGTTGACCTGCCGCCCGTCCTCGCCCTCAAAGCTGGCGGAAAAGCTGGAATAGGCACCCGGACCGGACAAGCTGCCGCGGTCAAAGGGCTGGCTTGATCCGCCTGTGCCGCGCCCATAGTCACCATCCGGATCGCGCGCTTCGATCCAGCCGATCGATCCGCTCTCGCTGGTGTTGACGAAGATGTATCCGGTGGTCGGATCGACTGCGCTGCCGCCCCAGTTCGATCCGCCATTATGCGGCAGGTTGATCGATGCGCGTGGAGGATCGCCTTCTTCATGCAGGAAGAAGGGCGTGAAAGGTCCGGCATTGAAGAAGGTTCCGCCATATGAATCGAGCAGCGCTCGACAGGCGGCGGCGTGTTCTGCATTGGTGTCTTCAGCGGTCACCACATCGGTTGGGTCCCA
>CAJXLD010000081.1 GCA_913055595.1 uncultured Altererythrobacter sp. | reverse complement strand
AGGGGCGCACGATACCGCGAGCGGCGTTACCAATGTGCGCAATACGGACAGCCCCTTCTGGATCGGTAATTTGCGCAACAGCGAGTTCCGTTGCCTGGTGCCCGCTACCAGCTTCATGGAATGGGGCAGCGGCATCGACGTGGAAGGGCGGCGCATGCAGCATCGCTTCGCCTGTGCGGACCAGAAACTCTTCGCCTTTGCCGGCGTGTGGAAGGACAGTGAAGTTCCGACATTCGCCCTGCTCACCTGCCCCGCCAATTCCGCTCTGCGCGCCATCGGGCGTGACACCATGCCGGTGATTCTTCCCGCTGACATGGCCGCGAAAGACTGTTGGCTGCATGCCGGATGGGACAGGGCAAAAGCCTTGCTGAAGGCCTACCCAGCGCAACTCATGCATGAGTCTGTCGCGGCTACCTGAACCTCACCCTCCACGCGATGCGAGAATGATGCTATGGAGCGCGCGAGGGGCACAAAAGGAGGATCGAGGATGAGATTGCATATTTCTGCCCTGGTAGCCGGAACCGCCGCCATAACCATTCCGCTTGCCGCTGCAGCCCATCATGGCTGGGGCTGGACGCAGACAGAAGAAAGTCGCCTTGCGGGCACGATCGAGAATATCACCTTCACCAATCCGCATATGCATCTGCAGTTGCGTGATGCGGATGGCGAGTTGTGGGAGGTTGACCTTTCACCACCCATCGTAGCTAGCCGATCCGGCTTTGGGCCAGACCATGCTTCGGCGGGCGATGACGCGGTTATTACCGGCCATCGCGCGCGCGACATGGACTTGTTGGGCTTCAAGGGTGAGACCATCACAGTTCGCGGACGGACATTCGATGTCTACCCGCAACGAGAGAAGTCCCTCACCCCCGGCTGATCACGCAGCAGCTTCGTCCTTCGCGTCCCCTGCAAGCAGGGCAAGGGCGAGGAGGAATGTCGCCACCGTGCCCGCTGCCCCGGCGATGAAGACCGCTGCCATGCCCATGGCCATCGCCCAGAGGTTGAGCGCTAGGCCCGCGACGCCAGCCAACGCGGCGAGCAGGCCAAGCCAGCGCCACAGGCCAGCGCGCCCGCGCCACAGATCGACACCCAGCACCAGCGCAGCAATGCCCAGTGCTGCCTTGGCGGCGAAATAGAGGAAGAAGGAAAATCCGAGCACGGCAAAGAAGGCCGGTTCCGGTGCTCCTTCACCGCCATAACCAAGCTGGTAGAACATGGTCAGCCCCATACCCGTCTGGAACAGGTTGAAGGTGCCGCCTGCCACGAGGCAGCCACCAACAATTGCATCGCGCGAAAAAAGGGCGAAGCCAAGCACGGCTACGACAAGAGCCAGCACGGCCTCTGTCCGCCATATGGGATAGGCGATGTGCGACTGCCCGCCTGCCTCGAGCACAAGATAGGCGATCTGTGTGATGACGGTCACAAGCAGTGCTATCGCGACGATCTGCGCCGCTTTTCGGCTGTCGATGTGCATTTCCATTCCCCCTTTTCCGACAAGCGAGTGATTTGCACTCTTTCCGTTCGCCGACTTGCACCGGTTACATCTTCGCTTGTTCAGCCATTGCCATGGCATGCCGTAACGTTATGAAGGTTGCAATCGTAACCGGAAAATCGAGGTCAATTTCCTCTCATGATGACAATTCGTTCTGTCTTGCTCGCCGCAGCTGTTCTCGCCCCTGCCGCCGTTTTGGCACGCCCAATGACGCCCGAAGATGTAGCGCGCATGGCCTATACGGGCACCATCGCCGTATCTGCCGATGGCAGCCAGATCGCCTATACCAGCTTCTCCCGCCCCGATATTACGCAGGGAGAGGAAAATGGCGGCGGTTCGCAGCGCCTGTATCTGGCCGATGCGCCGATGCAGGCACGAGCCTACCTGCCCGATGACGTAAGCGTGTCGGGCATCGCCTTCTCGCCCGACGGCAGCATGATCACCTATCTTTGGGCCGATGAGGGCGAAAAGCGCGCCGTCTGGGGTGTACCCGTGGGCGGCGGTGCGCCGGTCAAACTGGCTGCAGTGAACGACGCCAATGTCAGCGCCTATGCAGTCGCCCCCGATGGCCTCAGCGTGGTGTTGCTGGCAGGGCCCGCACCTGACAAGGATCGCAAGCGCGAGGCCGATCTCGGTTTCGATGCCGAGGTCTATGAGGAAGAGCAGCGTTTCAACCGTGTCTTTGTGGCAGCACTGGCGAGTGGTGAGGTGGATAAGGATCCGCGCGAACTGGAGATGCCCGGCCATGTCGACGAGATCGATCTGGCGCCCGACGGCAGCTTCCTTGTCGTCACCGCCAGCCCAACCACGCTGGTCGATGACAGCCTGATTTCGCGCAAGCCCTATATCATCGACCTCGCAAGCGGAGAGACGCGCGTCGTCGATACGCCCGGAAAGATCGGCGATATCGAGATTTCGCCCGACGGCACGCAGCTTTCGATGATGGCAGGCGTCGACATGAACGACCCGGCCGAAACCACGCTGCATCTCGTCGATGTGGCGACGACGTCCTATATTGCGCTCAATGGTGGGGCCGCCGAAGCGGCTACGGATGCAGAATGGATGGCCGACGGAAGGCTCGCCGTGCTGGTCGATGTCGGCGCGCAAAGCCTGCTGCGCTTCTATGCACCCGATGGCAAGAAACTGCGCGATGTCGATTCCAGGGGGCTGATCCTCACCAGCATCGAACAGGGCGGCAATCGCCTTGCAGTGGAAGCCAATTCACCCGAACACCCCAACGAATTGTTCCTTTTCGATGGCACGGGTTTCACTCGCTGGACCGATCATAATCCCTGGCTGGCCGAAGTTGATCTGGGCGTGCAGCGCACGATTGCCTATACAGCGCGCGACGGGCAGGAGATCGAGGGCATATTGATCGAGCCGGTGGACGGTATTCCCTTCGAGCGCGCACCGACGATCTTCTATGTTCATGGCGGACCGGAAAGTCACGAGTCTAATGGCTGGACAACATATTACTCGATGCCCGGGCAGGTCGCAGCGGGTCGTGGCTATGCCGTCTTCATGCCCAATTATCGCGGCTCCACCGGCTATGGCGTCGATTTCGCCAAGCAGCACCAGGGCAATTACACCGATCCCGAATTCGTCGACCTCGTCGATGCCAAATATGCGCTGGCGGAAATGGGCATTACCGACCCCGACCGTGTGGGCGTAACCGGTGGTTCGTATGGCGGATATGCCACAGCCTGGAGCTCCACCTACTATTCGGATGAGTTTGCCGCCGGTGTGATGTTCGTCGGTATTTCCAACCAGATTTCCAAAATGGGCACGGGCGATATTCCTTGGGAAATGTACAATGTGCATGCCCGCGCCTGGCCGTGGGACGATTGGCAGCACGCGCTGGAAGTCAGCCCGATCTACTATGCCGACCGCGCCGATACGCCCCTGTTGATCATGCATGGCGATCAGGATACGCGCGTTTCACCAACCCAGAGCGTGGAGCTTTACCGACACATCAAGATCCGCCGCCCGGACACGCCCCTACGGCTGGTCTTCTATCCCGGCGAAGGCCACGGCAACGGCCAGGCCGCCGCGCGCTATGACTACAATTTGCGCATGATGGAATGGTTCGACACCTATCTGATGACGGGCAATCGCGATGCCCCCATTCCCGGCCCGCGTCCGGACCTTGGCCTGGATGATGAGGAAGACGGCGAGGAGTAGGTCGGTAGTGCGGCGGGCCTTTTCTCAGCCCGCTGCCTGCCATGCCGCCACAGCCTCTATCGGATAAAGCAGCATCAGCACGTTGAGCGTGAGGTTGTCGCGGATCACCGCCAGCGCGAGCAGTTCCAGAAACAGCCCCAGCGCGATGCTGGCCCAAGCCGGAAGGCGCAGGGCCAGCAGAAATCCCAAGGTCATCCAGCCAATATCGGCAGCAGAATTGACGATGGAATCGCCGCTATAACCCCAACTGATCGTCACCTCGCGATAGCGATTGATGATCATGGGCGTGTTCTCGGCCACTTCCCAGGCGGATTCCACGAAGACCGCGATCGGCAGCGCCCAAGGTGAGGGCGCGCCGCCGAACAGCTTCCATTTGCGCCACAGCAACCAGGCAACGCCTGCCATTATCAGCCCGTGGGTGAAATGGCTGGGCGCGTACCAATCGCTGATGTGCTGCGAGTTCTCCGAAGATTCGACCACGCCATGCCACAACTTGATCGTGCCGCATTCGCAGATTGGCGGGCGGTCCATGGCGAAAAGAATGGCAATCGCCGCCAGAAATACCACGCCGGATGCAGCCCACGCGCCGCGATGTGGCCAAAGTGCCTTGCCTTCCTTCATGCGTAACCCCCGTCCTTGCAGTTCATGTCATAACGGCAAACCGCAAAGCGCAAACATCAATTTGCAATCCCTGCACGACCTTTTGGCCATGATTGCGCAAGTCGCCCAATAGTCTAAGTCCTGTCTGCATGAATGGACGCACTTGCGATCTGGCCATTGTCGGCGGCGGGCTGTCGGGCAGTCTTGCCGCGCTGGCGCTGGCCCGCAAGCGACCCGATGTTTCCGTTCGTCTCATCGACGCTGGCGAAGCGATCGGCGGCAACCATCGCTGGAGCTGGTTCGGTAGCGACATTTCGCCCGAGGGAGCGGAACTGCTCAGCCCGATCCGCCAGAATGTCTGGGAAAGCGGCAACGACGTTGCCTTCCCCGAGCACCGCAGGACATTATCGACGCCCTATCTCTCCATGTCCTCGCCCGATCTCGACACGGCGTTGAGACGCAGCCTGCCCGACGACGCGCTCGTCCTGCGTCGCCGTGCCACCGCGCTGGATGCGAATGGCGTCACGCTGGAAGACGGCACACGCATCAACGCCCGCGCAGTAGTGGATGCCCGCGGCTTTGCACCCACCCAGCATCTGCAGGGTGGATGGCAGGTCTTTATGGGCCGCCATATCCGGCTCGCTGGCCCGCATGGGCTGGAGCGACCCACCATCATGGATGCGCGTGTTGAACAGCTTGGCGGATACCGTTTCGTCTACGTCCTGCCGCTGAGCGCCTATGAGCTGTTTGTCGAGGACACCTATTACCAGGACACGCCAACACTCGACTGTTCGGCGCTCTCCTCCCGGATTGATGCTTATGCCAGCGAGCATGGCTGGGATGGCGAGATCATAGGCTTCGAGACGGGTGTGCTCCCGGTGATCACCAGTGGCAATTTTGAGCGTTACCAGGCGCTGAACCGCTCACATGGCGTTGCCCGGATTGGCGCAGGCGCCGGCTTCACCCATCCGCTCACCAGCTACACTATGCCCTTTGCCGTGCAATGCGCGCTAGCCATTGCCGCAGATGCCGACCTTCCGGGTGACCAGCTCGCGGCCAAGATGGAGGCCCGCGCGCGCAGCCACTGGGACGCAATGGGCTTCTACCGCCTGCTCGGCTCCATGCTGTTCGGCGCGGCACCGCCGGAGCAGCGGGTCCGGGTCTTCCAGCGCTTCTACCGCATGCCAGAAGACCTGATTGAGCGCTTCTACGCCGGACAATCGACCATGGCGGACAAGACGCGCCTGTTGATCGGACGCCCCCCGGTGCCTATTTTCGGCGCTCTGCATGCACTTGCCAGCAAGCGCCCATCATTGATCCATACAGACGAAAGCAAGATCGCATGACATCGCCCGAAGGCCGTTCTGCTTGTGTTATTGGCGCGGGTTTCGGCGGGTTGGCGCTCGCCATTCGCCTGCAAAGCGCAGGTGTCGCTACAACCGTTGTGGAGGGCCGCGACAAGCCGGGCGGTCGCGCCTATTTCTGGCAGAAGGAGGGCTTCACTTTCGATGCCGGGCCAACGGTCGTGACTGATCCGGCGTGCCTCAAGGAATTGTGGGAGCTCACCGGCCATGACATGGCCGACGACGTGGAACTCCTGCCGGTCATGCCCTTTTACCGGCTCAACTGGCCCGACGGGACCAATTTCGATTACTCGAATGACGAGGCGCAACTGCGCAAGGAAATCGGCAAGCTCGATCCCGCCGATGTGCAGGGCTACGAAGCCTTCCTGCACTACGCTGCCGGGGTTTATGAGGAAGGCTACGTGAAGCTGGGCACCGTGCCCTTCCTCAACTTCCGCTCCATGATCAAAGCCGCGCCCGCACTGATGAAGCACCAGGCCTGGCGCAGCGTCTACTCGATGGTCAGCAAGTTCATCCGCAACGAGAAACTGCGCGAAGCGTTGAGCTTCCACACGCTGCTGGTGGGCGGAAATCCGATGAAGACCAGTTCAATCTACGCGCTGATCCACAAGCTGGAAAAGGATGGCGGCGTGTGGTGGACACGCGGCGGCACGAACAGGCTGATTGCAGGCATGGTGCGCCATTTCGAGCGGCTGGGCGGCACGATCAGGCTGGGCGATTCGGTTATCAAAGTGGAGACGGAGGGCAAACGCGCCACCGCGGTGCGCACGCAATCGGGTTGGGCCAAGTGCTTCGATGCCGTCGCCAGTAATGCCGATATCATGCACTCCTATCGCGACCTGCTGGGCGACAGTTATCGCGGCAAGAAATACGCAAAGTCGCTTGCCCGCAAAAGCTTCTCGCCCAGCCTCTTTGTCGTCCACTTCGGTATCGAGGGGACATGGCCGGGCATCCCCCACCACATGATATTGTTCGGCCCGCGCTACAAAGGCTTGCTCGACGACATCTATGATCGCGGCGTGCTGCCGGAGGATTTCTCGATCTACCTCCACCACCCCACGGTCACCGATCCGGCCATGGCCCCCAAGGGCAAGAGCACCTTCTACGCGCTGGTGCCGGTGGCCCATCTGGGCAAGCTCTCGGTCGACTGGAGCGTGGTCGGCCCGCAACTGGAAAAGCGCATCTTGGACGAGGTCGGCCGCCGCCTGATCCCCGATATCCATGACCGGATCGTGACCAGCTTCCACTATACGCCCAAGGATTTCTCCCATGATCTGAACGCGCACCTGGGCAGCGCCTTCAGCCTCGAACCGGTGCTCACACAAAGCGCCTGGTTCCGCGGCCATAATCGCGACGATGTGATCGACAATTTCTACCTCGTGGGCGCGGGCACCCACCCCGGCGCCGGCATTCCCGGCGTTGTCGGCAGCGCCAAGGCCACGGCAGGGCTGATGATCGGGGATTTGGCCAGATGATCCTCCCCGGAACGGGGAGGGGGACCGGACGCAGTCCGGTGGAGGGGTATGCCCCATGATCACTGGGCCTCGCGAGACGATCAAGCGAGCGCGCAAACTGCGCAGCGAAATGTCGCTACCCGAAGTCCTCCTTTGGCAAGAACTTCGCAAACGCCCCGCAAAGCAGAAGTTTCGCCGTCAGCACGCGGCGGGCCCTTACGTTCTCGACTTCTTTTGTGCCGCAGCACGATTGGCGATTGAAGTTGACGGCCGTGCACATGATGGCGCAGTCGCAGCACGACGCGACAGGGTCAGGTCACACTACCTGCGAACTCAGGGGATCGCGACCGTCCGTGTTCCGGCAAAGGCTGTTCTTGATGATCCGGCGGCAGCTGCTACGCGCCTGGTAGAAATCATTGAGGAACGCATGGCCGCACTCGCTGAAACAAGGGAAGCGCCCCTCCACCATCCTGCGGATGGTCCCCCTCCCCGTTTCGGGGAGGATCTATGACCGCCACCTTCACCCGTCTCGCTGTCTATTGCGGCTCCGCTACGCCTGCCGATCCGCGCTATGTCGAGCTGGCGAGCGAGGTAGGCGACACGCTCGCACGCAAGGGGATCGGCGTGGTCTATGGCGGCGGCAAGGTGGGCTTGATGGGCGCAGTGGCCGATGCCGCGCTGGCTGCGGGCGGCGAAGTGATCGGCGTGATCCCCAAAGCGCTGGAGAGCCATGAGCTGGCGCATCGCGGATGCAGCGAGCTGCATGTGGTGGAGACTATGCATGAGCGCAAACAGGCCTTCACTGACCTCTCCGATGGTTTCGTGACCCTGCCGGGCGGAGTGGGCACGATGGACGAGTTGTGGGAGGCCGTCAGCTGGGCGCAGCTCGGCTATCACTCCAGCCCGGTGGGCCTGCTCAACGCCTTCGGCTTCTATGACGAACTGCTCGCCTTCAACCACAAGATGGCGGCAGAAGGTTTCGTGCGCGAGCCGCATCGCGGCATTATCATCGATGCCACCAGCATCGGGGAATTGCTCGACAAGATGGCCAACGCAGCCCCGATCAAGACCGTCCTGCAAATCCGCAGCGAGGATTTGTGACGGCGCGCGCAGACCTCGTCCGGCAGGCACAGGAATCGATCCGGCAGGGGTCGAAGAGCTTTGCCGCCGCTTCCATGCTGTTCGATCGCACCACCCGGGAGCGTGCGCACCTGCTCTATGCCTGGTGTCGCCGCTGCGACGATCTGGCCGACGGGCAGGATCATGGTGGCGAAATGCAGGGCGAAGGCGAGGATGCCTTGGCCCGGGTCAAGGACATCCGCACCCGCACCCATCGCGCCTTGGCGGGCGAAGAGGTCGGCGATCCGGCCTTTGACGCATTGGGCATCGTTGCCAACGAATGCGGGCTCACCGTGCAAATGGCCGATGACGTGATCGACGGTTTCGCGCTCGATGCAGCAGGCTGGCGGCCCCGCACAGAAGGCGACCTGATGCGTTATTGCTTCCATGTCGCTGGCGCCGTTGGCGTGATGATGGCGCGTGTGATGGGCGTTGCGGCTGATGACAATGACACGCTGGATCGCGCCTGCGACCTCGGCCTTGCCTTCCAGCTCAACAATATCGCCCGCGATGTGTGGGAGGATGACGCGGCCGGGCGTTGCTACCTTCCGATGGAATGGCTGGTGGAGGCCGATATCCCGCCCGGCCAGCATATGAAGCCGCAATATCGCGCGCAATTGGTTGTGCTGGTGAAGCGGCTGGTCGACCTGGCCCAGCAGCATGAAGCTGCCGCGCGGTTGGGTGCGGCGAAATTGCGCTTCCGCCACCGCTGGGCGGTTCTCTCAGCCGCGCACATTTATGGGGCAATCGGACGCGAAGTGCGCGCGCTGGGCGAACATGCCTGGGACCACCGCGTGCACACTTCCACACCGCAAAAGCTGCAGTTCCTCTGGCAAGGCCTGCGCGATGCCATGCGCGATCCTACGCCCGTAGATGACATGCCGCGCTGGACGCTGCGCGAATTGGAAAAGTTGGCGCGATGAATCCCCCTCCCGCTTGCGGGAGGGGAGACGGCTAGCCGCCCATGAATTCCTTCAGTGCTGCCTGCTCGCCCTCAACCATATGCAGACCGAGTTTGGTGCGGCGCCAGAGCACGTCCTCTGCCGTGACCGCCCATTCCTTTTCGCGCAGGTAATTGACCTCCGCCTCGCTCAAGCCACAGCCGAAATTGCGGCCCAGGTCGAGCCAGCTCTTGGCATCGCCGAGCCAGCAAACGGCATCGAGGCCATAAGCGCGCGCTATACGCAATGCGTCATCCTTGGACAGGAACGGATATTCACCGCGCAGCTCGCCCATCAGCAGGCCCGTAGCATCGCGCGGAAAATCACCGCCGGGCAGAGGTTCCTGGCCCGTCCAGTGATTACGATCGAGTACATCGGGCATGCGCTTGGCGAGTATGTCCACCACCTCCTCGGCAACATGGCGGTAGGAGGTGATCTTGCCGCCATAGATGCCGAGCAGCGGCGCACCCTCATCCGCGTCGCTCATCACCAGCCGGTATCCGCGCGTGGCCGCTTCCGGGCGATCCTTGCCGAAATCGACCAGTGCACGCACGCCGGCATAGGACCAGACAACGTCATCGGGCGTGATATCGTGCTCGAAATAGCGGTTCACCGCATCGCAGAGATAGCGGATCTCGCTCGCATCGGCCTCGACCTTGTCGAGCGAGCCCTCATGGTCGGCATCGGTCGTACCGATCAGCGTGTATTTGTCTTCGTAGGGAATGGCGAAGCAGATGCGTGTGTCGGGCTGCTGCAAGATGTAGGCGAAATCATGGCTGAACATCCTGGGCACCACAATGTGCGACCCGCGCACGCGGCGAATGCCATATTTGGGCGTGGTTCCCGCCAGCTTCGCCAGATCGTCTACTGCCGGCCCTGCCGCATTCACTACGGCGCGGGCGGTAAAGCTCTCCTTGCCCGCCTTGACCTGCCACAGGTCGCTCTTGCGTTTGATTGAAGTGACCTTGCAGCGCGTACGTATTTCGGCGCCGTGGTTCCTGGCATCGACAGCATTGAGCACCACCAGCCGCGCGTCATCAACC
>CAJXLD010000080.1 GCA_913055595.1 uncultured Altererythrobacter sp. | reverse complement strand
TGTGTGAAATAGTCATCCGCGATAAGTGAACGTCGGTTGCTCTCGATAGATCGCGCGTAATCGCCCGTGCGAACGTAGATATGCGATGGCATATGAACCATGTGCCCGACACGCGGCATCAATCCCTCTAGTCGATTGGCACTCGGCAGCGCCCGCTCCGGGTGTGGTGAGGATTCCATAATGTGCATGTAGAGATGATTGGTACCGGGATGGTCAGGGTTCTGAGTGAGACTGCGTTCGAGATAGCCGATTGCCTCTGCTACTGCCTGTGTCGGGACGCCGCTATCGTTCCAGTAGTTCCAAGGCGACATAATCATAGAAGCATCCGCAAACACTGAAACAATATCCGGGTCGTCAGGGTATTCCTCGACTAGGTCCCGTGCTGCCTCTAAATAGGCAGCGTCCCGCTGGGCAAGGTCTGAAAGCTTCGCGCTATCGTATCGAACATACAGCGCTTCAACGAGTTGTCTGTCCTTGCCGGAAAGACCTTCGGAAAGATCATTGGCCCGGCTTATCGCTGCCCGACCGGCTGCTTCGGGATCATCCGGGAAGCCATTATGACGACTATTGGGGTTCGGGCTGGCCGCGAGCGCCATTCCCCAAAGGATCATCGGGTTGTCAGGATCGTGATGAAGCGCCTCTTGAAATGAAGCATAGGCTTCGGGAAAGTAGTAGCCCCAAGTTAGCCTCAGCCCTTGATCAAACAGTGCTTGGGCGACCGGTGAATTTGTCGCGATCTGCCTCGAATAGGTTCCCGTTCCATCGATTAGAACCGCATGCTCGCCCTGTGTTTGGGCGTTTACGATTGCTTCTTCTTGAGCTGACGCTTGTGCTGGTGAAATGAGCAGGAATACCGCCGCTCCCAGCGCAAATCTAACCCGGTTCGCCATACCAACTCTCCCCCTATCTTACGAATGCGTAACACAAAGCGGAGAGTCGCCCAAAAATCGGCGGTGTAAGCAGATGTCCGCTTTCCACCCGTTCCAGCCGTTCACCAAGCGGCATCTCCCCCACAAAAGCGGACATTTCTCGTGTCGCCATATTGAAATCCGTAGCCGGGGCTTTCCTACACTCCCCGTTTCATGCCTCCCCTTCGGCATGAACCAGCACACACCCAACCTCCCCGCTATTCGCCACGATGGCTGGACACCGCAGCGTCAGGCGACGTTCCTGCGCGAGCTTGCAGCGACGCATTGCGTCTCGAAGGCTGCGCGGGCAGCGGGGATGTCGCGCCAGTCGGCCTATGCCCTGCGCGCGCGGCTGAAAGGCGAGCCGTTCGACCGGGCATGGACGGCAGCGCTGCTGTGCCGCTTCGACGAACTGGCCGATGCGGCGATGGAGCGCGCGCTGTTCGGCGTGGAGGTCCCGCATTACTACAAGGGCGAGCTGGTCGGCACCTCGCGCAAGTTCGACGAGCGGCTGACCGTGGCGCTGCTCGCCATGCGCGAGAGCTTGCGGCCGCAGCGATCCGATCCCTCCTATCACCCCGCCGCCGAATACCGTGCCGACGATTTCGGTCCGCTGGTCGAACGCGTTGAGCACGGTCCGGAAACCTGGATGGAGGAAAGGCGGCGCGCGCTGGAGGAAGCCTATGGGGATGATGAGGATGAGGAAGATTGGGACGAGGAAGACGAGGAATGATAGCGCGAAGTGTCAACTTCGGTTCCGGGCGGGAAACGGGCGGTTGCCGCGGGTTTGGGACGTGGTTTCGCCATCGTTACGGTGTAAAGTTTGTTAGGTTTGGTGGTTTGTTTGTCTCATGCTCGCGCATCCGCGCGAGCGTCCTCCCGGCTGTTCCCTCCGCTCCGCTACGGGGCCGGTCCGGGCGGCCGGTCGGCCTTGCGGGCCCAAGGCCCGTACCGGCGCCATAATGCCAAGTCGCGGCAGCACGGGCGCGAAGCGACCGCAAGCGCGACTGCGCGCCCGCAGCCGCCCCGTAGTCCGAAGGACGGAGGGATTCAGGCGAGGATAGCCAAGTGAGCGGATGCGAACGCCGGCGCTTGAGGCCAAACAACAAATCCGAGGACGCTCCCGCGGATGCGGGAGCGTAACCCCAAAAGAACTGTCACCCAAAAGACTCACATGGGATTCCACGATGTCTTAAACCTGTTATTAACCTTTTTTGGTGACAAGTTGCGTGGTTAATTCCTGACAACCTCTCTTTCCGAGAGATTACCGCGGGGGAAACAAGGGGACACCCAAATGCGTGTACTGTTGATCGAAGACGAGCCGACAACGTCCAAGGCGATCGAGCTGATGCTCACGACGGAAGGCTTTAACGTCTATTCTACCGATCTGGGCGAGGAAGGCCTCGATCTGGGCAAGCTGTATGATTACGACATCATCCTGCTCGACCTCAACCTGCCGGACATGCACGGCTATGACGTGCTCAAGAAGCTGCGCGTCGCCAAGGTGCAGACGCCGGTGCTGATCCTCTCGGGCATTGCCGAAATGGACAGCAAGATCCGCAGCTTCGGCTTCGGTGCCGACGATTACGTGACCAAGCCGTTCCATCGTGACGAGCTGGTTGCCCGCATCCACGCCGTGGTGCGCCGTTCGAAGGGCCACAGCCAGTCGGTCATCCGCACCGGCAAGCTTTCGGTCAATCTCGACGCCAAGACCGTGGAAGTCGACGGCGCCCGCGTGCACCTGACCGGCAAGGAATATGCGATGCTGGAGCTGCTCTCGCTCCGCAAGGGCACGACGCTGACCAAGGAAATGTTCCTCAACCACCTTTATGGCGGCATGGACGAGCCCGAACTCAAGATTATCGACGTGTTCATCTGCAAGCTGCGCAAGAAGCTTTCGAGCGCTTGCGGCGGCGACAATTACATCGAAACTGTCTGGGGCCGCGGCTATGTGCTGCGCGATCCGGACGAAGCTGCGGAAGCAGCCTGAGCTTCAGTCTCGGTACCCGCCGACTGACAGGGGGACACAGCAAGCGGCCCGCTTCCTGATGAGGAGGCGGGCCGTTTCGCTTGTCTGCCTAACCCGCCTTGAGCCCCTGCAGGTCCAACCCGCTCGGCTCCTGGAACAGGCGCAGGCCGAATTCTGGCAAGATCGCGATCAGATGGTCGAAGACATCGGACTGGATCGCCTCATATTCGGGCCAAACGGTGGTGTCGGTGAAACAATAGACTTCGAGCGGCAGCCCCTGCGGCGTCGGCGTTAGCAAGCGCGCCATCATGGTGAAGCCCTTGTCCTGCAGATGCGGATGCGCGCGGATATAGGCCACTATATAAGCGCGGAAAGTGCCGATATTGGTGATCCGTCGCGCATTCACCGGATTGGCGTTCCCCGCCAGCTCGCGCGCATTCCATTCGCGCAGTTCCTCGTCCTTCTTCGCGAGGTAATCGTCGAGCAGGCGGAACTTCCTGAGGTCCTGCACCTCCTCGTCGGTGAGAAAGCGAATGGAATTCTGGTCCAGCGGGAGGGCGCGCTTGATCCGCCTGCCGCCACTGTCTTCCATCCCGCGCCAGTTGCTGTAGCTCTCCGCAATCAGCTTGTAGGTGGGAATGGTGGTGATGGTCTTGTCGAAATTCTGCACCTTCACCGTGTGCAGCGCGATGTCGATCACATCGCCATCGGCATTCATCGAAGGCATTGTGATCCAGTCGCCCACGCGCAGCATGTCGTTGCTGGTGAGCTGGACGCTGGCGACGAGCGAGAGGATCGTGTCCTTGAACACCAGAAGCAGCACTGCCGCCATGGCACCCAGGCCCGACAGCAGCAGCAGGGGCGATTGTTCGATGAGCACCGCGATGCCGAGAATCGCGGCTGCGCAGTAGACGCCGATCTTGACCACCTGGACATAGCCCTTGATCGGACGCATCGCCGCCTCGGGCCTGCGGCGATAGAGCTCGTCGATATAGTCGAGCGCCTTGCTGATCGCCATGGCGATGGAGAGCACGATACAGGCGCTCGCCACGTTGGAAATAACCGTAGCCAGCGCCTCCGGCAGGTGCGGAATGAAATCGACCCCGCGCGTGATCATCAACAGGGGGACAACGGTCGCAAGGCGCGCTGCCGCTTTGTCCGCCGTCAGCGTCCGCGTATCAAGGAAGGGCGCGGCCAACCGCAGGATGACCTTCTTGAGTATCCAATTTGCGGCCAGAGCTGCCAAGCCCAGCAAGACCAAACCCATGAGCGATTGCACCCAAGGCAATTGCTCGGTGAAGAAACGTGTTGCATCATCAATCATGGCCGCGCGGACTAGCCGCATTCGGTCCCGAACCTCAAGCCCGTAACTCTGGACAAAGGGATGCGCGCTCGCCTAGCGGGCATACATGAGCGCGCACAAGCAAGGCGATCCGACGACACTCAAACGACTCTATGGCCGCAGCCAGGGCAAGCCCCTGCGCGCCAGCCAGCAGGAGCTGGTCGACAATTTCCTGCCCAGCATCGCCGTGCCGGAAGAAGGTCCGGTGACGGCAGAGCGCCTGTTCGGTCAGGATTGCCCGCTGCATTTCGAGATTGGCTTCGGCGGCGGCGAGCACATGGCCTATCGCGGCGACCTGCTGCCCGATCATGGCTTTATCGGCGCCGAGCCCTTCCTCAACGGCGTGGCGCAGGCGTTGGGCCATGTGAAGGAAGCCAACCTCGGCAATGTGCGCATCCACCATGGCGACGCCTTGCAGGTGCTGGAGCGTATTCCCGATGGTGCGCTGACCATGCTCTACCTCCTCCACCCTGATCCCTGGCCCAAGGCGCGCCACGCCAAGCGGCGGATGATGAATGATGGGCCGGTGCAAATGTTCGCCGACAAGCTCAAGACAGGCGGCGAATTCCGCTTCGGCACCGACCACCCTATCTACCTGCGTCACGCACTGATGGTGATGCGCCGCTTTACCGACGTGTTCGAATGGCAGGTTGAGGGACCGAAAAGCTGGCAAGTCCGTCCCAGCGGCTGGCCCGAAACGCGCTACGAACACAAGGCCCGCACCGTCTTCGCCCACGAAGTGTGGTATTTCCGGTTTCGGCGGAAATAGGGACGTTCAGCAGTCGCGCAGCGTTTCCAGCAAGGCCTGGTGGTCCGCTTCGTTATTGTAGAGATGCGGCGTGACGCGCAGCGAGGTACCGCGCAGCGAGACGAAGACGTTCCGCTCCGCCAGCCGGTCTGTTAGCCCGTCGGGCACGCCTTCGGGAAATCCCAGCGCAAGGAAATGCGGTGCGCGCACATCGGCAGCAGGTGCAGACAGGCCCAGCGCCCTCGCCCCATCCGCAAGCGCATCGGTCTGCTGTGCCAGCGTGTGCGCAATGGCATCAACGCCAAAGCCAAGCAGGAAATCCAACCCTTTACTCGCACCATACAGCAAGGCAGGATTGGCCTTCTCGCCCATGTCGAAACGGCGCGCGCCGGGCTGGAAATCGTCGCGATAATCGACCAGCCTGGCAAAGTTCTCCGAGCCCGCGCGGTTCATCCAGTTATGTTCGATCGGCTGACCGTCATGATAGCACGGATCCACATAGAGCAGCCCCGTGCCATAAGGCCCCATCAGCCATTTGTAGCAGGCCGCCACCGCGAAATCGGGCTGCACCTTGGCGAAATCCAGCGGCATGGCGCCAAGCGATTGCGTGAGGTCGAGCACCAGCGCCGCGCCATATTCGCGGCATTTGTGGCCTACCGCCTCCAGATCAACGATGCGACCATCGGCCCAATGGCAATGCGGCACGGCGACAATCCCCGTGTCGGGTCCGATGGCGTCGAGCACGGCGTCGGTCCAGGCGGCATCGGCATCGCGCTGAACGGAGATCACCCCTCCGCCGCACTCGGCCGCCAGCTCACGCCAGACATAGATGTTGGACGGAAACTGGTCGCCCAGCGTGACCACCTGCTGTCCCCTTGCCAGCGGCAGATTGCGCGCAGCCGTTGCCAGAGCATGGCTGACCGAAGGGACGATAGCGATGGAATCGCTCTCCACCCCCGCTAGCTGCGCCGCTCGCTCACGGGAGGCTTCGGAAACGCTGAAGAAATCGGCAGGCTGGTACTCCCACGGGCGCTGCTTGCTTGCGGCTCCACGCGCCATCGCCTCCACCACCGCATGCGATAGCGGCGACATATATGCGCAATTCAGATAATGGATCTCGTCCGGAATGGCGAAATGCTGGCGCTGGCAGGGGATCACTTGCATCCGCCATTCGTATCAGATGGTTAGGCGCGTGCAATCGCCGCTTTCCTACAGTTGGACTGCGGGCCTAGCGCCAACACGGTTCATTCGATTGTGGGTTTCTCGCCCCTTTTCGCGAAGGAAGGGATTTTTCCTTTCGGACAGTGTTAATTGTGTAAATTGAGCGTCCAGCCGGCCTCGCCCACCACGCCCGCTGTCGCCAGCACGCTGAGCGTCAGTACGTCGGGCGCAATCGCGGTCATGGGTGCAATCTGAATGGGCTTTTCCATGCCGATCAGCATCGGGCCGATTGTGGCATTGCCACCCAGTTCGCGCAACAGCTTGGCCGAGAGATTGGCCGATTGCAGTCCGGGCATGATCAGCACATTGGCCGGACCGGACAGGCGGCTGAAGGGATAGAGCTTCATCACGGTGGGATTGAGCGCGGCATCGGGTGCCATTTCGCCTTCATATTCGAAACCGGGATTCTCCGCGTCGAGTATGTGCACTGCATCGCGGATGTTCTCCAGCCACTTGCCCGAAGGGTTGCCGAAGGTGGAATAGGACAGGAAGGCCACGCGCGGCTCATGCCCCAAACGACGCGCCACGGCTGCGGTCTCGCGAGCGATATGGGCGAGCTGCTCCGCACTGGGACGTTCATTGATCGTGGTATCGGCAAGGAAAGTCGTGCGGTGCTTGCCGATCATCATATGCACGCCGAAAGGCACGCCGCCAGGGAGAGGGTCGATCACCTGGCTCACCTCGCGCATCGTTTGTGCGAAAGGCCGCGTCAGACCGGAAATCATGGCATCGCCATGGCCGAGCGCCAGAAGCAGCCCCGCAAAAGTGTTGCGGTTCTGGTTGACCATGCGGCGCACATCACGCTCGGTATAGCCCTTGCGCTGCAGCTTGGCATAAAGGTGATCGACCATCTGCGGCACCAGATCGCTGTCGTTCGAGTTCTGGATTTCAAAACTGTCGGGGTCGTCAACGCTGAGCTCGACCAGCTTGTCACGCACCGCCTGCGTACGGCCCACAAGCACCGGCGTTCCATAGCCGAAATCGCGGAACTGGATGGCGGCGCGCAGCACCACCTCTTCTTCCGCTTCGGCATAGATGATCCGCTTGGGATTGTTCTTCGCCTCGGCATAGACGGTGGTCAGCACTGAAGTGGTGGGGTTCATGCGGCTCTTCAGCGCATGGCTATAAGCGTCGAAATCCTCGATCGCATCCTGCGCCACGCCGCTATCCATTGCCGCCTTGGCCACCGCAGAGGAGACGGTCTCCATCAAGCGCGGGTCGAAAGGCGCGGGAATGATGTAGTCGCGGCCAAATTGCGGATTGGTGCCATAGGCGGCAGCCACTTCCTCCGGCACGGGCCGACGCGCGAGTTCGGCAATAGCTCGGGCTGCGGCGATCTTCATCTCCTCATTGATCGCCGTTGCACGCACGTCGAGCGCCCCGCGAAAGATGAAGGGGAAGCCCAACACATTGTTGACCTGGTTGGGAAAGTCGCTGCGCCCGGTGGCGATGATCGCATCGGGACGAACCGCCCGGGCGTCATCAGGCATGATTTCCGGATCGGGATTGGCCATGGCGAAGATGATCGGCTGATCGGCCATGGTCTTGACCCAATCGGGCTTGAGCGCCCCGGCGGCGGACAGGCCGAGGAAGATATCGGCCCCGTTGAGTGCTTCTTCCAGGCTGCGCGCCTCGGTCTCGACAGCATGCGCGCTCTTCCATTGGTCGACATTATCGCGACCAGGATAGATCGGTCCGGAACGGTCGCAGACGATGACATTCTCATGCGGAATACCGAGCGCCTTGATCAGTGCGGTACAGGCCAGTGCCGAAGCGCCCGCGCCGTTCACCACCATGCGGCAATCTTCCAGCTTGCGTCCTGTCAGGTGGCAAGCGTTGAGCAGGCCGGCCGCAGCGATGATGGCAGTGCCGTGCTGGTCATCATGCATGACCGGAATCTTCATCCGTTCGCGCAGGGCCTGCTCAATGATGAAGCATTCGGGCGCCTTGATGTCTTCCAGGTTGATGCCGCCAAAGCTTGGCTCCATCAGCGCGACGGCTTCGATAAAGGCTTCGGGGTCCTCGGTATCCAGTTCGAGGTCGATCGAATCCACGTCGGCAAAGCGTTTGAACAGCACCGCCTTGCCTTCCATCACCGGCTTGGATGCGAGCGCGCCGAGATTGCCCAGGCCAAGGATGGCGGTTCCGTTGGAGATCACGGCGACGAGATTGGAGCGCGCAGTATATTTGGCGGCAAGGGCAGGATCTTCGGCAATGGCTTTTACGGGGGCGGCGACACCGGGCGAATAGGCCAGGCTGAGGTCGCGCTGGGTCGCCATGGGCTTGCTGGCGATGACCTCGATCTTTCCGGGCCTGATTGTCTCGTGATAAAACAGCGCCTCGCGCGAAGTGAAGTCGTTCGTCTCGTCCGCCAAAGGATCCTCCTCGATTCGACATGGCCTTAATAGGCAATGGCGTTGCGCGATAGGGGAAAGAGCGCTTCGAACCCTTCCCGAATCACGCCGCAGCCTATTA
The DNA here is from genome assembly GCA_913055595.1 of uncultured Altererythrobacter sp. GTDB lineage: Bacteria > Pseudomonadota > Alphaproteobacteria > Sphingomonadales > Sphingomonadaceae > Alteraurantiacibacter. Next base: position 1,831 of record CAJXLD010000080.1, on the reverse strand, counting down.
CCTCACGCTCCAAGATGGCCGGTTCCGCAACTCCCATGATGGCGCAATATCTCGACCTCAAGGCCGAGGCCGACGATTGCCTGCTGTTCTACCGTATGGGCGACTTCTTCGAACTGTTCTTCGACGACGCGAAGACTGCTGCCGGCGTACTCGATATCGCACTGACCAGCAGGGGCGAACATGGCGGGGAGCCGGTGCCGATGTGCGGCGTTCCGGTACATGCAGCGGAGAGTTACCTCGCCCGCCTGATCCGTGCAGGCTACCGTGTGGCAATCGCCGAGCAGGTGGAAACGCCCGAAGAAGCAAAACAACGCGCCAAGCGCGAGGGCACACCGAGTTCCAAGGCGTTGGTGAAACGCGATATCGTGCGCTTCGTTACCGCGGGGACGCTCACCGAAGAAGCTCTGCTCGAACCGCGCCGCGCCAATATGCTGGCGGCAGTCGTGGAACTGCGTGGCACTTGCGGCATCGCGGCTTGCGACATTTCGACCGGGCGCATGGAGCTGGAGGAATGCACGCCGGCCGATGTCGGCGCAGCTCTCGCGCGGATCGGCGCAAGCGAGATTGTTGCGCCAGAAGATTGGGACGAAGCACCATTCGACGCCATTCCCCGTCCCCGCACCGACTTTGGCAGCGATGAGGGCGAGGCCGCTCTCAAGCGCGTGCACGGCGTGTCCACGCTCGATGGCTTCGGCAGCTTCTCGCGCGCAATGCTGGCGGCAGCAGGCGGACTGATTGCCTATCTCGACCATGCCGGGCGCGGGAAACTGCCGCTCCTGCTGCCGCCGGTGACGAGATCTTCTTCCTCCACCATGGCGATGGATGAGGCGACGCGCACAAGCCTGGAGATCGTACAGTCCCAAGGCGGTGGACGCGCCGGATCCCTGCTTGCCGAGGTGGACCGCTGTGTCACCGGAGCGGGGGCGCGGCTACTCGCCGAAGACCTCTCTGCCCCGCTGACCGATCGCCATGCCATCGAGCAGCGGCTGGCGCTGGTGTACGAAATCCACCGCGATCCGCTGCTACGCGCCGATATGCGCGAATTGCTGCGCGCCATCCCCGATTTGGGCCGCGCGCTTGGGAGAATTGTCGCCGGACGCGGGTCTCCGCGCGATCTTGGCCAAATCCGCGACGGCTTGATCGAAGCGCGGCGGCTGCAAGGCATCCTTGCGCATCGGCCTGAGCCCCCGGCCCTGCTCGACGCGCTGCTGCCCCACCTCATGGGACACGGTGCGCTGACCGACCTCCTCAGCCGCGCGCTCGTCCCCTCACCACCGACCGAGCACAGCCAGGGTGGCTTTATCGCAGAGGGCTATGACGAGGGGCTCGACGAATTGCGCGAAGTCTCCGGCAATGCACGCCGCGCGATTGCGGCGATGGAAAACCGCTACCGCGAGGAAACCGGCATCGCCTCGCTCAAGATCAAGCATAATGGCGTGCTCGGCTATTTCATCGAGGTGCCCAGCAAGCATGCCGATGCCCTGATGGCTCCCGAGAGCGGCTTCATCCATCGCCAGACCATGGCCAATGCGGTGCGCTTCAATTCCCTTACCCTCCATGAGGAAGCCAACCGCATTGCCGAGGCCGCCGGTCGTGCATTGGCTGCCGAGGAGGCGCATTTCGAAGAATTGGCAGGCGCGGTGGCGCAGGCGCGCGAGCGGATTGCGGAGACGGCTGCGGCACTCGCACGGCTCGATGTCAGCGCGGGGCAGGCCGAACGGGCAGCAGAGGGGGGCTGGTGTCGGCCGGAGATCGCTGAGGACACCGGTCTTGCCATCACGGGTGGGCGGCATCCGGTGGTCGAGGCGGCGCTGTCCAAGCAAGGTGAGCG
>CAJXLD010000079.1 GCA_913055595.1 uncultured Altererythrobacter sp. | reverse complement strand
GCAATCGTCGGCTCGCTGGCGATACCAGTCAACCGCTTCAAGCTCTTCCATTACCGAAACTATGGCATGATGCATGGAGAGCGTATCCTTACTCAGTTTTTCGCGGGGGGCGTGCAGCGTATCACTCGCCATTTGTAACTCCTGTTTCGATGAATGGGTTCGGGAAAATTAGATACCTGTCGGCCTCTTGCTACAATCTAATTTCTACTCTGGCGATCTTTCAGGCAAGCTGAACGAAGCTGTCGATCACGCGCTTTTCGCCTGCCTTGTCGAATTCGATGACCAGCTTGTTGCCTTCCTGCGCCATGACTTCGCCATAGCCGAACTTGTCATGAAATACGCGGTCACCAATAGCTATGTCTCCTCGCGGTTTGGCGGCGAAGCTGGCGGCGGAGCGGGTGGTTTCCTTCACGCGGGTCTGCTTCGTCTCGTAGCCGGTGGCGAGCGCACGTTGCCAGCCGGGGCCGCGGGCGGATGAGCGGTCTGGCCGGTCGCGCGAGACATGGGCGAAGGGGTCTTCGCTCTCGCTCCAGTTCGCGCGCCACATGCTCGCACCGCCTGTCAGCGTTGTTTCCTGGTCGATCGTCTCTGGTGGCAGCTCCTCGATAAAGCGGCTGGGAATGGAGCTGGTCCACTGGCCATAGATGCGCCGGTTGGCAGCATGCAGGATGGTGCAGCGCCGCCTGGCGCGGGTGATGGCGACATAGGCGAGGCGGCGTTCCTCCTCGAGGCTGGCGAGGCCGCCCTCATCGATTGCGCGTTGCGAGGGGAAGACGCCTTCCTCCCATCCGGGAAGGAAGACATGGTTGAATTCCAAGCCTTTGGCCGCGTGCATGGTCATGATGGTGACCTTCTCGCCATCGTCGCGCGCGTCATTGTCCATCACGAGGCTGACGTGTTCCAGGAAGTCCTCCAGCGTTTCGTAATCCTCCATAGCGCGGGCGAGTTCGGTGAGGTTTTCCGCACGGCCCGCGCTTTCAGCGGAACGATCGGCCTTGAGCATGTCGTCATAGCCGCTTGTCGCGAGCACAATGCGCAGCAGTTCGGAGGGGGTGACCTTCTCGCTCTGCTCGCGCCAATGGAGAAAATCCTGCATCAGCGCAGCGATGGTGTTGCGGGCACGGGCGGGCAGTTCGTCGCTATCGGCCAGTTCCAGCGCGGCGGCGGCGAGGGGAATGCCTTGGCGGCGGGCATGCTGGTACATCTTCTCCAGCGTCTTGGCTCCAAGGCCGCGCTTGGGATTGTTGTAGATGCGCTCAAAAGCGAGATCGTCGGCGGGCTGGGCGATCACGCGCAAATAGGCGAGTGCATCGCGGATTTCGGCGCGCTCGTAAAACCGGAAACCGCCCACGATGCGGTAGTTGAGGCCGATCTGGATGAAGCGGTCCTCGAATTCGCGCGTCTGGTATTGTGCACGCACGAGGATTGCCACCTGGTCCAGCGGCGCGCCTTCGTGCTCGAGCCGCTCGATTTCCTCGCCCACGCGGCGCGCTTCCTCTGGCGCATCCCACACACCGATCACGCGCACCTTTTCACCCGCATTGATTTCGGTCCAAAGCGTCTTGCCAAGGCGCTGGCTGTTGCTTTCAATGAGGCCCGATGCGGCGGCGAGGATCTGCGGGGTAGAGCGGTAATTCTGCTCCAGCCTGATCACCTTGGCGCCCGGAAAATCCTGTTCAAACCGCAATATATTGGCCACTTCTGCGCCGCGCCATGAATAGATCGACTGGTCGTCATCACCCACCACGCAGATGTTCTTGCGCGTCTGGGCCAACAACCGCAGCCACAGATACTGTACGGCATTGGTGTCCTGGTATTCATCGACCAGTACATATTTGAAGCGGTTTTGGTACTGCTCCAGCACATCGCGGTGCTGGCGGAAGATGTTGAGAATGTGCAGCAGCAAATCGCCAAAATCGCACGCGTTGAGCGCTTTGAGCCGCTCCTGATAGAGCGCGTACATCTGTTGGCCCTTGCCATTGGCATAGGCCTCATTGTCGACCGGAGTCAGGTCTGATGGATTGAGCCCGCGATTCTTCCATGCGTCGATAAGGCCGGCGAGTTGTTTGGGTGGCCAGCGCTTCTCGTCGAGGTTCTGGTCACGGATGAGCTGCTTCAAAAGCCTGAGTTGATCATCGGTGTCGATGATGGTGTAATTGCTCTCTAGCCCGACAAGTTCGGCATGGCGGCGCAGCATGCGAGCGCAGATCGAATGGAAGGTGCCGAGAAAGGGCATGCCTTCCACCGCATCGCCGATCAGTTGTCCCACACGCTCGCGCATTTCGCGGGCGGCCCTGTTTGTGAAGGTGACGCAGAGGATCTCGCTCGGCCATGCGCGCCGCTCGCGGATCAGATGGGCGAGGCGATGGGTAAGGGCGGCTGTCTTTCCTGTCCCTGCGCCGGCCAGCATCAGCACGGGGCCTTCGGTCGTCAGCACGGCTTCTCGCTGTGGATCGTTCAGCCTTTGCAGCCATGCGGGCGCTTCTGCGGAGGTGGGAAGAGAGCGGTTGGACACAGGTGAACAGCTAGGGAACAAATGCGCGTCGCGCAAGTTCGGGCATACTGTGTTATGCAGGCCTTTGTAGTGAGTAGAGGATTGCCATGATGTTGAGGATGTTAGCTGCAGTTTCTACCGGTCTGGTGCTTGTTATGGGTGCGCCTGCCATGGCCGAACACCACGAAGAAGAGGCACCCAAGGCCGAAGTGGTTTCGCGCGATGACAATGGCCGGGCCACGCGCATTTCGGTCGATGGCATTGAAGTTGATGTCTGTTCCGCTGAGGTGACCGACAATTGCATCAACCCACGCGAGGCAGGTCTCGATTTCGGCGCAGTGCCGCTCGATTCATGGCCGGGGCATCCTGCCAGTGCCGAGCCGGAAGAGGCTGAGCCTTCCGAGCTTACCTCAGATGGCGAGGCCGAGCGAGGTTAGTCTGCGTCTGAGGCAAGCTGCAGGATCGTCAGCTTGGCCTTGCCGACCAATCGCTCCGTATCAACCTCAAAGCCGCGCAGTTTGATCTCTTCGTCGCGCGCAGTCTCAAGCGAAATCCATGTCGCAGGCCCGATCCAGCCTAGTCGCCTCAGCTTGTCGAGCGCTACCTGGCCCGCACTGGTGCCGTAGGGCGGATCGAGAAGAATGAGATCGATTGGATCCTTCGCAGGCCCCAACGCCATAACCGAACAGGCTCGCACATCGCAGCGCTGAAGTGCGCGCAAGGCGGAAATGTTGGTCCTGAGAGCGCGAATGGCGGCGGCATCCTGTTCGACGAACAGGCAATGCTCCGCACCGCGAGACAAAGCCTCCAGCCCCAAAGCGCCCGATCCGGCAAACAGGTCCGCTACTTTCAGGCCTTCAAAGTCACCCAAGCGGCTCGTCAGCATTGAGAACAGCGTCTCGCGCGTCCGATCGGCCGTTGGGCGCGTGGCATCGCCTGCGGGCGCGCGCAATTGCCGCCTTTTCCATTCGCCGGCGATAATCCTCACAGGTGGCCTTCCTTCTTGAGCTGGCTCATGAAGGGTTCGAATTCGTGCTTCTTGAGTTCGACCACCTGGCCGCGGGCAAGATCGCCCAGCTGGAAGGGGCCATAGGCGGTGCGGATCAGGCGGCTGACCTTGAGGCCGAGATGTTCGAGCACGCGGCGGACCTCGCGGTTCTTGCCTTCGGTCAGCGTTAGTTCGATCCACTGGTTGCGACCGGTGCGCCGTTCCAGGTTTGCGTCGATCTTACCGTATCTTACGCCGTCAATCGTGGTGCCGTGGATCAATTCTTCCAGCTGCTCCTGCGTAATGTCGCCGAAGGTCCGCGCCCGATAGGTGCGCTCGATTTCGCTGGAAGGAAGCTCCATGGCGCGTTTCAGCGCACCGTCGTTGGTCAGCAGAAGAAGGCCCTCTGTGTTGAGGTCCAACCGTCCAATCGGCATCACGCGCGGCGCATTTTTGGGTAGGGCATTGCGCAAGGCGGCGTAGATCGTCGGACGACCAGAGAAATCGCGCTCTGCCGTCAGCAATCCGCTGGGTTTATGGAAGCAGAACAGCCGCGTACGATCGGGCTTGCCGACGGGTTTGTCGTCCACCGTCACGCCTTTCAGCGTTTCGAGCAGCGTGGCTGGTGTCGTCACCAACTCCCCATTGATCTTGATACGACCGGCTTCGATCATGCGCTCGACCTCACGCCGACTGGCAACGCCAGCACGCGCAAGCAGTTTGGCGATGCGGTCACCGGTTCGGGCGCCATTCCGGTCATCATCCTGAGACATGTGGGGCCCTTAGACGCGTTGCGGGAACTGTCCAAGCATCAAGCTTGTCCGACCAGGAATGTATTGACTGTCAGCCGGCCGTTCTGAAGCGCCGTTTCAGGGTCGGGAGACATTGGGATATGGCCGGAATGCAATATCCGGCCGCGATACATGACCACACGATCGCGCTTTGCTTCAACCGTGCCGATCATTTCATAACGCTCGTCATCACCAAAAAAATAGCGGGGAGGAAGCTGCCCGAACTCCTCTTCGTCGGCGGTGACCGCGCGCAGGAACTCAGCTTCCTGCTCTGAATGGATCGCTTCTAAGCCGGTTCTGCGATGGCGGTAGAACGACGTTCCGCCGGTCTCTTCGCCGCCCATGTAATGCAGCATGGCTATCAGAAAGGGATCGGAGGCATCGTAATGCGGGCGACGCTGACCCTGGCTCAATTCGTCGGGCCTCTTCGAGACGATACTGAAATGACAGCTTTCGACTTTGGCACCTCCTGGTAGATCAAATACCTCCGCCAGGACCTTCCTCAAGGTCTCCAAACGTGGAGCCATATAGGTTGAACTGATACGGCACCGGATGCCCGGGAAGCCATCGACAGGTGCATATCGAGCCTGCCGAGCAATTGCCGTCAGGGTTTCGGTCTCGCCGAGGAAGTTATCGATGATCACGACCGGCTCACGCTCCAGGCCAAACCGTTCGACTGTGAAATCAGGGTGTTGCGGGGGCGGGTTCTCCATTCAATGCCAATAGCTGTTAAGGACCCATCCATCCACCCTTCCCAAGTATAGCAATGACGCTAATCATGAGCGAATTGGCGAGGAGGAAGAACTTTGGAACTTGGTCTCGATACAATCATCTTGTTTGCAGTGATTGCGGCAATGGTTGGGCTGGCCTTCATTGTGCCTCAGTTCGCACCTTATCGGCGAAAGATGCCGTTTGTTGCCTTCCTGTTGGGCATATCGAGCGGATTTCCGCTCACTCTTTTGCTTGCTACCATGACGTTCTGGCTTTCTCGCGTGGGGATCGACAAGTCGACGATTGGTTTCGCGATTGGCCTCACAACGCCATACACTCTCAAATTTCTTTGGGCGCCCCTGGTCGACAAGGTGCCTTTGCCTGTTCTTACCGGCCTTTTGGGGCAACGACGTGCATGGTTATTCTTTGTTCAGGCGCTGCTTGTGCTCGCTTTGTGGCAATTGGGCGCAAGCAACCCCAGTAACGACAATATCGCTCCATTCGCGTTTTGGGCGATAGCGGTGGCATTCCTTTCCGCCACACAAGACATTGTCATCGATGCCTACCGTATCGAAATTCTCTCCGACGAAGAACTGGCCCATGGCACGGCGATGAACCAGTTTGGCTATCGTACCGGCAACCTGTTGGCGGGTGCAGGGACGGTCTATCTCGCTTCTTCAGAAGGCCTCGATGCTGGGTGGGCGATGGCCTACGGATTGACCAGCTTCCTCGTATTTCCGGCTGCTATCGGGGCGCTGTGGGCAGGCGTGGGAACATACGATCCATCCACCGCTCGAGCCGCGGGCCAAAAGTTCAGCACATGGTTGAAGGAAACCGTGGTCAATCCGTTCCGCGAATTCCTCGGGCGCAAGGGTGCAGTGCTGATTCTGCTGTTTGTGCTCATCTACAAAGTTGGTGACGCGATGGGGCAAGGCATGCTCAACCCCATGATCGTGGAACTGGGTTTTTCCGACACTGAATTCATAGCAATCAATAAATTTGTTGGTTTTGCTGCGCTGATTATTGGTTCAGCACTGGGCGGACCCTTCATCGCCTGGCTCGGAATGGGGCGCGCATTGTGGATATCGGGCCTGCTGATGATGTTCAGCAACTTCCTCTTTGCGGTGCTTGCTGTGATGGGCCACTCACCGCTGATGCTGGGTATTGCAGTGGGTACGGAGAACCTGACGAGCGGAATTGGTCTGACCGTGTTCGTGACGTATCTCTCTGGTCTGTCCAACCTGGCCTATACGGCAACGCAGTTTGCGCTCCTTTCCAGCTTCGCGGCTGTGGGACGCACATGGCTTGCGACCCCATCGGGTTATCTCGCGGAAGGTCTCGGCTGGATCGGCTTCTGGACCTTTACGGTTTTGATCGCTGCTCCGGGAATGGCGCTCCTGTGGATCTTGTGGAGGAAAGGCTTCGTAGTTGAATCGGTCAGGCAAACCGGTGCCAAGACCGACACTGAGCCTCCACCCAAGCTTGCCGACTAATCCGGCACTTCACCATTCGCCCTGAGCACATTACCCGCAAGGTACAGCGAACCCGCGATCAGCACGGTGCCGCCCTTCTTGTGACGTCCAGCAATGGCTTGCAGCGCGTCTTCGAGGCTTGATGCCGTGTGTGTCTCGGCCACGCCCGCATCTTTGGCGATCCCGGCGAGGTCTTCCAGCGGGTGATATTCGCTGCCCTCGATCGGAATGGCTGTGAGCGAAGCGAGGTGCGGCGCGATAATGGTCAGCGTCGTGCGCGCGTCCTTTGCACTGAGCATGCCAACAATCGCGTCCACCGGCTTCTCCGCCTTGGTGTCGAGGAACTTGGCCATGGCGATGGCCGCATCGGGATTGTGGCCGCCGTCGAGCAGCACCATCGCTTCGGGCAGCATCTGAGTGAGCGGACCATCGCCGAGGACCTGCAGCCGAGCGGGCCAGATGGCGGCGCGAATACCTTCTGCCATGGCTTCCGGCGATACTCCGACAATGTCCTGATGGCGAAGCATGGCGACGGCGAGCGCCGCATTGTCGCCCTGATGGCTGCCGGGCATTTGCGGCAGGGGCAAAGTGAGCGTGCCCTTGGCATCGCTATAGGCGATACCTTCAGCGCCTACTTCCGCATTCCAGGCCTTGCCGCGCATGAACAGTGGCGCACCTTCCTCGGCGCAGCGCTGCGCGATCATCGCTTCCATGTCTGCGCGATAATTCTGCGTGACCATGGGCGAACCTTGCCGCGCGATGCCGACCTTTTCGAAGGCGATGCGCACTTCGGGGTTCTCGGGCGAGGGCGCGCCGGGCTCGTCATTGAGCAGGAACTGGTGATGATCCACGCCGAGCGGAGTGATACCGCAGGCTGCGGGCTCGACCATCACATTGGTGGCATCGAGGCGCCCGCCCAGACCCACTTCGATCACACAGGCATCGGCGGGAACGCGGCTAAACGCAAGGAAAGTCGCAGCTGTGGTGACTTCGAAGAAACTCGGCTCAAGGTCTTCGGAAATATCGAGAACTTCCTTGAGAAGCCTTGCCAGCATTTCATCCGAGATTAGCTCTCCGGCCACGCGGATACGCTCGTTGTAACGCACCAGATGCGGCTTGGTGGCGACATGGACGGTCAGCCCCTGCGCTTCCAGAATGGCGCGCAGATAGGCGCAGGTGGAGCCTTTGCCGTTGGTGCCTGCGACATGGAAGACGGGCGGCAGGTTTCGCTCCGGATTGCCGAGACGGTCGAGGATTTCGTGCACAACTTCCAGCCCGATGCGGCCCTGCGGCAGCGACAGGGCAGACAGGCGATCGAGCTGGGCCTGAACCTCAGGGTCCCCGGAAGAGGCGAAATCTTTCATCGCGTCTGGTCTTTCGGTTTAAGCCGCCTTGGCGGGGCTCAGATAATCAAGTAGCTTGGCGAGGGTGGGGCGCAATTCCTTGCGGGGCACAACCATGTCCACCATGCCGTGCTTGTGCAGATATTCGGCGCGCTGGAAGCCTTCGGGCAGCTTCTCGCGAATGGTTTCCTGGATCACGCGCTGGCCGGCAAAGCCGATCAATGCGCCCGGTTCTGCAATGTGCACGTCGCCCAGCATGGCGTAGGAGGCGGTGACGCCGCCCGTGGTCGGGTCCGCCAGTACGACGATATAGGGCAGGCCCGCTTCGCGCAGACGGCGCGTCATCACCGTGGAGCGCGGCATCTGCATCAGCGAGAGGATGCCTTCCTGCATACGTGCACCGCCGGCAGCGGTGACGACGACAAAGCCGCAATTGTTGTCGAGCGCCTTTTGCGCGGCGGCGCAGAAGGCATTGCCCACCGCCATGCCCATCGAACCACCCATGAAGGTGAAGTCCTGCACGCCGACCACGGCCTTGTGCCCCTCGATGCTGCCGTAAGCGGCGGTGAAGGCATCGGGATGCGGGCTTTTGGCGCGGGCGGCCTTGAGGCGATCGGTATAGCGCTTGGAATCGCGAAACTTGAGTGGGTCCTCGGCCACCACCGGATCGGGCAACAGCTCGAAGCCTTCATCCATCAATTGCGCCAAGCGGGTATCGGCGCCGATACGCCCGTGATGATCGCAATTCGGGCAGACCGAGAGGTTCGCTTCATATTCGCGGGTGAACAGCATTTCCTGACAACGGGGGCATTTGACCCACAAATTGTCGGGCGTTTCGCGCTTGTTGCCAAAGGGCAGCGCGTTGCGGACACGTGATAGCCAGCTCATGCGGTGCCTTTAGCCTAGATTTTCGGGAATGCCACCCCTCCCGCAGGCGGGAGGGGAAGCGAGACTTGGTGAACCGCAGGTGAGCCTAGTCGCAGCGGGGTGGGCTGTACCAGGCCCAATGTTTGCTGGGCCCACCCCCAACCCCTCCCGCTTGCGGGAGGGGGGATTATCTTGCTCCGTGAACTGCCTTGGCAAGGCTGGCGGTGAGTTCGCGCAGGTGTGCGGGGGCCGCATCGCCATGTTCGCCTACGATATCGACGAAGGCGGAACCGACCACCACGCCGTCCGCCACCTTGGCAATCGCCTCTGCCTGTTCGGGCGTGCGGACGCCGAATCCGACCGCGATGGGCAGGTCCGTGTGGCGCTTGATGCGGGTGACATTGTCCTCGATCGAATCGATGGCCGCCTGCTGCTTGCCGGTGATGCCGGCGACAGAGACGTAGTAGAGAAAGCCCGAAGAGCCATCGAGAACGGTCTTGAGCCGCTCGTCATGCGTTGTCGGTGTGGCGAGGCGGATGGGGCTGATGCCCATGGCGCGCAATGCGGGGCCAAGATCGGGGTCCTCTTCCGGCGCAAGGTCGACGCAGATCACGCCATCGACACCGGCATCGGAAATATGCTCGGCAAACCACTCGGGCCCGCGGCGGACCATGGGATTGGCATAACCCATCAGCACCAGCGGCACTTGCGGGTGGCGCTCGCGAAAGCCCTTGGCGATGGCGAGCACATCGGCAGTGGTCGTGCCCTTGGCGAGGCTGCGCAAATTGGCCTTCTGGATCGCAGGGCCATCGGCCATGGGATCGGTGAAGGGCATGCCCAGTTCGATCACATCGGCCCCACCCTCGACCAGCGCATCGAGATTGGCAGCGGTATCGCCGTCACCGGCGGTGATAAAGCAGACAAGCGCCGCGCGATCGGGCGAAAAGGCGGATTGGAAACGGGTCACTTTTTGGAATTCCACCAAGAAATACCGGTCAAGATTGCACCAACAAGGATCATCGGTGCGCCAATGAGAGTCCAACCATGCTCCATTCGTGGTCCGTTATCGTAGCATGTGCTGCCCGCCGGGCATCCCGGAGGTATGGGCCAATCATTCAAGAAATACGCTTCAGACCACTGAAGTAGGAAAAAATAGTAGATCACTAGGAGAAGTAGACCAATGGAAACGAGCAGGAAGGCACTTAACAACTTGATATCCCGTCTCATATCTCCGCTCCCAGCGCGTCGGCGACGGTGAAGATATCTTTGTCGCCGCGGCCCGAGACGTTGACGCAGATGATCTGGTCCTTGCCATACTGCCCCACCAGCTTGGGCAGGGCGGCCAGTGCATGGGCGCTTTCCAGGGCGGGGATAATGCCCTCAAGCTTGCAGCACAGCTGGAATGCTTCGAGCGCCTCGTCATCGGTGATCGGCTCGTACTTCACGCGGCCACTTTCATGCAGCCAGCTGTGTTCGGGGCCGATGCCGGGATAATCGAGGCCCGCGCTGATCGAATGCGCCTCTGTGATCTGGCCGTCCTCGTCCTGCAGCAAGTAGGTCTTGTTGCCGTGGAGAATGCCGGGGAAGCCGCCGGTCAGGCTGGCGGCATGTTCGCCGCTTTCGATGCCGTGGCCTGCCGCTTCGACGCCGACCATGGCGACGTCCGGATCGTCGAGGAAGGGATGGAACAGGCCGATGGCGTTGGACCCCCCGCCGACGGCTGCCAACAGCAGGTCGGGCAGTCTGCCTGTGCGGTCCAGCAATTGCGCGCGCGCTTCCTTGCCGATCACGCTCTGGAAATCGCGCACCAGCTCGGGATAGGGGTGCGGGCCCGCCGCGGTGCCGATGATGTAGAAGGT
>CAJXLD010000078.1 GCA_913055595.1 uncultured Altererythrobacter sp. | reverse complement strand
CCGCGTTACCGGCAAGGATGGCGGGTCTCCTTCCGCTTCGCCTGCACCAATTGTCTCACCTGACCCGATCGCGGCGACGCAAGAATTCGAGGATGACGAAGAATACAATCCTACCCAGATCTATGTCCGATCCGATGACACAGCGGGTTTCGAGGCGGAACCTGTGCACTGCCTGGCGTGGTCGCGAGATGGCGAAGGAGATGTCAACTTCCCGATCGGAATGGCCGGCGCCAAGATCGGCAGGTCCTCCCCGGCGGAAATCATTTTGTCCGATCCGCTAATTTCCCGAAACCACTGCAAGGTCGAACTGGTGGGAGACGAGCTTGTAGTCACGGATCTCAACTCGACCAACGGCACTTTCATCGATGATGACAGGATTGTCGAAGCAACCGCACTTCCAGTCGGCTCCATACTCAAACTTGGCGAGTCCGAATTGGTGCACCAGGTCCTCACGCGTGCCGAAGTCTGAGGTGCGAACCACTTGATCGGGCAGCACCCACCCCTTCCCCGACTGACATTGAACGTCGGAATTACCGGCCACCGGACGAATGGCATACCGGAGAACTGTCTCGCACCGCTTGGGCGGGAACTGGACGAGGTCTTTCGTTTGCTGCGCGAAGCGGTTGTGGCGATGGAGGCAAGCAAGCCACCCTGGTTCGACAAGGCCCCGGCAGTCCTCCGCCTGCACACGCCGCTTGCAGCAGGGGCAGACCAGATGGCCGCGACCAGCGCACGCGCGCAGGATTACGAGATCCGTGCCCTGCTCCCCTTCGGCTCCTACGAATACGAAAAGGATTTCGCCAAAGGGGAAGAGCACGCGCAGTTCCGCTCCCTGCTGAAGGACTCAGACGAAGTCTTCTGCCTGCCGGGTTCGCGTGAGAAAGAACAAGATGCCTATCTGACGGTTGGCAAGGCGGTGATCGCTGCCGCCGACGTGATTGTCGCGGTGTGGGATGGCGGCGAAGGCAACGGTCCCGGAGGAACTGCGCACATCGTGGACCTCGCGCTTCGCGCAGGCGTACCGGTGATCCACATCCCCATCAATCGCGAACAGCAAGGCGTCGAGGCGGCGAGACTCCTTGTCGGCGGCGATGCTGTGGAGCCGGAAATTGCCCATTTCTGCGGGCCGGATGACTATGTTTCGCTAATCGAAAACCTGCTTTCTCCATCCTCCTCGGCAGAGCGTGAGCAATTGCTCGAATATCTGGCGGAGGAGGAGAAGACCACCAACTGGCGGATCGAGTATCCGCTGTTGCTATCACTGCTGTGCGTCAAGAAGCTGGGTAGCAAACCGTGGCGGCAGGCTCCGGTTGCAAGCGATCTTTCCTCCTCACTCCCAATCGCCGAAAAAGCGTCGGGGGGAAAAGATATCGATCCACGTGATCTGGCTTATGCCTGGGCGAACTTCCTCGCCATTCGCTATGCCCAGCTGTTTCGCAGCGGGCACGTGACGAATTATTTCCTTTCCGCTTTCGCGGTGCTTGTCGCACTGTTCGGCTTGATAATCCCGGATATCAAAGTTGTTTTGGTGGTCATCGAGTTGGCAACAATCGGCTTGCTGTACCTGAACACTTCCGCCGGCCGGAACGGAGATTGGCACAGGCGGTGGCTGCAATACCGCCATCTGGCGGAATCACTGCGGCTGCTGGAATATCTCAAGCAGACCGGCCTGGCCGGCCCACCCTTCCGCAGCGAAAACGCTTCGCACTCGATAGAAGGCGAAGTCAGTGCCGACTGGAGCAGTTGGTACTGTGCGGCAATCTGGCGCGAAATGCGTTGCCCGGTCGGCTTCATGTCCGTCGAGCGGACCAAGGCACTCGCCCAAAGCGTGATCAGGGACCAGGTCAAAGACCAGGCATCCTATCATCGTGTGAACGCCCACCGCATGCGCCATCTTGACCACCGGCTGCACGAAGCCGGTACCTTCCTGATGGCCGCAGTGATCGCCTCCTGTATCCTTTACATGATCATCTTCATCATAAGCCGGGAAATGCTCTACGGGCTCACTTATCCCTTCGTTTTCGTAACTGCAGGCTTCCCGGCACTGGGCGCAGCCGTCTTTGGCATGCGCGGCCACGGTGAACATCTGCTGACGGCCAGCCGATCGCTCATCACTGCCGAAAAGCTCGAGGTCGAGCTGGGCCGCCTTGAGGCACTCGATGACCCGGAGGAACTGGCGAAGGTATTGGAACAGACCACGCGGGTCATCCTTGCTGACCTCAACCTTTGGACGGTGAGCTACAGCGAGAAATCGCTCGAGGTCCCGGCCTAGTCCTTCTCGTTTCCGCTGTGGTGCGCCTCGCCCCAAAACCGCTCCATTACCAGATAGGTAAAGGAGGCGCTCCAGGCGATGAGTATCAGCCCGTTCAGTGCTTCCACACCCGAAAGAAGGCGCAAGGTGCCATGGGGAACAATATCGCCAATCCCCAAGGTCGTGTAGGAAGCGATCGAGAAGTAGATGTGATCTTCCAGCCAATCGGAAGAAGGATCAACCGCGCCCGCGAGTGATCCGAGACCAGCCAACTCGTGTGCCGATATGGCCACAGCGTAGAGCAAGACTTCGAACAGGTGCAGACCGAACAGCGTGAAGAGAATCTTCAGCATGGGGCGTCTGACCGTCGAGGCAGGCTTCGTCATTCCCCACAATCGGCGTAGCACGACATAGTGCAACCACATGCAGCCTGATACCAGGAGCCCGCAGGTCAGGATTGTTGCAACCACTTGCTCCTGCCTTTCTAGCGCAGCGTTGCGTTGGACCGGTCGAACAAGACTTGCAAATATCTCTGTGTCTCATTCACTTGCTGGATCATGCGATCCGCTTCTGACCTGCTGTTCACATTGGGCATGGAAGCCTCCAGGGTCTGCAAGTAGGTCCGATACTCCTCCGCAGTTTGCGCGTCGGCCTGGCGGATCCTGTATGCCTGTTGCTCTTCCTCCGAAGCATTGTTGCCAGGGCGATCGCGCCTTTCGAGCCGGATGACATCCTGCGCCAAATCATCCGCCCGGTCGATCAGCCGCGAGAGGTTGCGCCGCTGCTCATCGGTCACCGGACGCGTATCTTGCGGCGCAGCTTCCTGTGTCGCCGTTGTCGATGTGGCCGTGGGCGAAGGAGGAGGCGGTACGAGCTGATCCGGCGCGTCGATGTCCGCTTCGGCCTCGGCGGCGGTAGTTGCCGTCGCGGCTGCGAGCAATTCTGCAATCGCGGTCTGTAAGATCACAAGCTGATCCAGCGCATTGCGCGCCTCGGCGACCGCCAAAACCGGGTCTTCGGTTTCCGCTGCCGCCTCATTCGCACCTTGCAAGGATTCCAACGCACCATTCAACTTTTCTGCCGCCTGCCGCTGGGCAGGGCTTCGAGACTGGCCTGTTGCAGCTGGATTGGCCCATGGAAAGTTGCGATCAGCAGCGTCGACTTGTTCCTGCCCCGCCTCAGCCAATGCGGCTGCAAACTCCACAGTGGCAGCGATGGATGACTGCTTGATGCGATCCGATAGCTCACTGTCATCGGCATCTTCGGCAAGGCCTGCCAATTGCGAAGCATCTTCTTCCAGCGCCACGATCCGTGCGTCCAGCGCATCGAGAACAGTCTCATCGATGCCGGCTGCACGAGCTTCAACGGCAAGCTCGGAAAGCGATGTCACAAGAGCAGCCAGTCCATCTCTGTCGAGTTCGCCGACCAGCTCGGTAGAGATTTCTTCCGGCTCGCCGCCACCGCCCACGACCAACCAGCCACCGGCAGCGGCGACGAGGATTGCACCGCCGACAATCGCCAGCCTGACGTTCTTGCTCTTCGGAAGTGCGGGAAGCGAAGGAAGTTCAAACTTCTTCTTGTCAGCAGGCTTGGCCGCCTTGTCTTTGTCGGCCTTGGATTCCTTGCCGGCGGCTTTGTCCGATGCGGGATCGGGAGGAGGAGCTTGCGTCTTCTGCTCGCCCCCCTCTTTGGCAGGGGTATCGCCCTTCTTGGATGCCGGTGGCTCCGGCACCTTTTCCTTCTTCTTGCCTGCGCTGGTATCCCTCCCCGCCCCTTTGAACTCGGCGTCTTTGGGGTCGCTCGGCACCTTTGTTGCCGCAGTTTCGCCAGAGCTGAATCCCGGCGGAGGCGGCGCGACCGGGACGATGCTCTCGGCAGCCGCATCGAAGGTCATGACGCGCGTCGCATCCTCGTCCTCATCCGGTTCGTCGTCCGGCACAGGCGCGGTAGCTGCATCTTCATCTTCCAACATCGCAAGCCATTCGGCGATGGACTGCGGCCTGTCTTCTGGGCGCACCTGCATGGCAGAATCGATCGCGGCAAGAAACTGCTTGCTGAAACCGGGCCAATTACCTTCCGCCAGCGGCTCACCCGCATTGCCGTGCATGCGTTCGAGAACTTCGAGCGGTTTGGTGCCAGTGACACATTGGTAAAGGACCACACCAAGAGCGTAGATGTCGGTCCACGGTCCCTGTTTGAAGGTTTTCACATATTGTTCGATCGCAGCATAGGGCGGCGTGTGGAAAGTTACCGTGGTACTGGTGGCCTCTCCCGACTCGAAACGCGCCGATCCGAAATCGATAAGTACCGATTTGCCGGAATCGTTGAGGATGATATTGGGCGGCTTGATATCGCGGTGGAGCACGCCCACGCGATGAGCCCGCTCCAGCCCCTGCGCCATTGGAATGACCATCTCGCGCAGGGATGATTCATTGAATTGGACGCCGTTCTTGAGCAATTTCGAAAGCGAAGTTCCGTCTTCGAAGTCCATGACCATGTAGGCAGTGCCATGCACTTCAAACAGGCTGCGGACGCTGACGATGTTGGGATGGCGCGATGGTGTGGAAAGATTCCACAGCAGTTTGGCCTCTTCGACGAATTTCTTGAGGCCCAGCGCGTGAACCTCTTCGGCATCGGAATCGACCGGAACGACCGTTGCGTCTTCATCCCGCTCACTAATGGAGCTGGGAAAATATTCTTTGATTGCAACGAGTTCGTTGAAATATATGCCGCGCGCCTTGTAGACGATACCAAAGCCGCCAACGCCTAGGACCTCCTCAAGCTCCCACTCTCGCAGGATGGTCCCGCTCGGGAGAGCCTTGTTGCTGTAAGCCTTGGACATTGTGAAGTTGGCCCCCACCGGATATTGCGGTGCAACAGACTTGCATGATCGATAGCAAATTTCCAGTCCTGCTTTGGATTTCGCACAACAAGGAGGGGCCACAATGCAGTTTCAATGCGCGGTTCAAACGCATGTCGGGCTGCGCCGCAAGCTGAACGAGGACTCTCTGCTGGATCGAACCGATATCGGCCTGTGGGCCGTGGCCGACGGTATGGGCGGGCATGAACAAGGCGATCGTGCCAGCGCGGCGATCGTCGAGGGACTGGGAAAACTGGCACCGCAGCCGAGCAGGCAAGCGTTGACGGATGCGGCCATCAGGACGCTCCAAGCGGTCAACGAAGAACTCTACATGTTCGCCAAGTCGGACGCGACGCCCCGCACAATCGGGAGTACGGTTGTGGGCCTTGCCATTGCGGGCGGCAGTTTTGGCTGCTTCTGGGCGGGCGACAGCCGGGCCTTTCGCGTTCGCGATCGCCAGATTGAGCAGCTCACGCGCGATCACAGCCTGGTCAACGACCTCCTGAGAGCGGGAATGATCACCGAGGACGAGTTGGAAAGCCATCCCAGCGCAAACGTCATCACGCGCGCGATCGGCGTGTCCCGGGAAATCGAGATCGACTGTGTGACAGGACATGCAGGGCAAGGGGACATCTTTGTTCTGGCAAGCGACGGTGTGACACGGGTCATGTCTTCAGACGACATCATGAAGACCGTCCTGACCCGCAATCCCATGCAGGCAAGCGAAGAAATCGTCAGGATCGTGCTGGAGCGCGGCGCACCGGACAACCTCACCGTGGTGATTGTACGGGTCAGCTGACGACTGCTGTCGGCGTCCAGTGGTCAGGGCTCGCTGCGTTCCTTGTTCATGCGTTGCAGCTTTTCCGTAAGCCCGCGATTGAAGACATGGTCGAGCGATAGCGACAACTCTGGCATTTCAGAGGTCAGGTTCAGCAATTCCTTGCGGTCGAACATGGCGATGCGCGCTGCTTCCGAAACGGTTACCGTCGCAGTCGCACGCTCGCCCGAAATCAGGCTCATTTCTCCCAGGAATTCGCCAGCACGACATTCTCCCAGATGGGTCCCGTCATGTTCGACGTCGACCTGCCCGCTGGCGATGTATGCCAGCGGTGGGGATTTCTGCCCTTGCCACATCAAGACCTCGCCGGGTTTGGTGTCACGCCAACTGATGATCTCCATCAACTTGCGCTGTTGCGGTGTCGCCGTGATCATCAGGACATCTTCGATCAGTGCGCGTTGCTCGCTGGTCATGAAATTACGGCGAGACTGATGAACGATCCGTGCCAATTTTGCCGCATTGACGAGCGAAAAAACGCCTGCCCAGATCGCTGCGAACTGCAAGTCCGAAGCAACAAAGTAGATCGCTCCGACAAGACCCGCGCCCAGGCCGAAGGCGTGCAGCAACCTGCCGCCTCCCGCCAACGCCGACAGGACCAGCAGCAGAGCCGCCAGATGTGCAAGCCAATTCGCTTGATCGCCCAGTTCAAACATCGACAGCCCTATCCCCCTTTGAACGAGCCCGGCGCGGCAACCCAACGCGAGTCAGTTTCCCGCGTCGAACTCCTTATCCGTGCGCAGACGATTTCATGCAAGGGTCGCAACTTGCAGGGGCGATCCTGTCTGTGACATACTCGCATGTGACTGGAGGGGACGGGACATGGCCAGACGAACCATCGGAAGATGCATTAGTGCAATGGCGCTGCTGGTCAGCGGACTTGCCGCGCAACCTGCGCTTGCCCAGACTCTGGAAGAACTGGATGCCTTGTCCGATGCGAGCGTCGATGAAGCCACCGGCATCGCTGCTGCTCGCGCGCAGGCAGACAACGGCCAATATCTCGAAGCGCTGGCCACGCTCGAGCGCGTCCTTGCCCTTTTCCCCAAATCGGCCGAAGCGCGGCTGATTCATGCGATCTATCTGTGCGACATCGATGACAAGCAGGGCGGCCTCGTTGAAATCGACAAGTTCAAGAAGAAGGAATTCGGTGAGGACCTGATCGAGGATGCACGCACCCGCTGTATCGGCAGCGATGAAGCGGAGGAGGACTGAGCCATGCGCAAGCCCAACCGCCTCGTCTCCGCCCTTACCGCCAGCACCATGCTCGTCTCCACTCTGGTCGCCACACCCGTTGCCGCCCAGCGGGTGGAGGTCGGCAACGCCGCCACCATCGTTGGGACTGTCGAGATCACCGATGGCGAAGACGGCGACACGCGCGAGATCGAGCGCCGCGAACGCATCGCCTGGGGCGACCTGATCGAAACCAAGCGACGCTCGCAATTGCAGATCTTGCTGCTCGACCGTTCGACTTTCGGTATCGGCGCGAGATCGAGCGTGCAGATCGACAGCTTCGTCTACGATCCCGATGCGGGGCGGTCCTTTTTCGCAACATTCCTGAAAGGCGCCTTGCGCTTCTTCTCCGGCAGCCAGAACGAGAACAACAGCGGCGAAATTACAACGCCTTCCGGGCGTATCGGCATCCGCGGAACCGCCGTGGACATTCTGGTTGGCCGCGATACGCAGAAGATTGCCGAAGATGAAGATTTCGTCGGCAACGTAGAGAGCGAGAAGGATGAGGCTACGCTGACGGTGTTGCGTGGCCCAGGCGCCGGCACGATCGCCGGGCTCAGCCCCGGACTGGTCGAGGTTGAAGGTGCGGGGGTAACCGTGGTGCTCGATGAGCCGGGTCTTGCCGCCTATATCCCCTATGCCGGAGCTGCCCCGATCGGGCCGTTTCGCATTTCCGACCGCGGCCTTTCCAAGGTGCAGGACGAGCTCGCACCCGAAGTCGCACGCGCGGCAGATGGCGGCAGCTTCCTCGAAACCTTGATCCCTGTGGCCGTGGGTGCAGTGGCGCTGGGTGCCATCCTGAGTGGGGACGGCGACAATACCGATCCGGCAGGCCCTACCGCGGATTCGCCACGCGCGCCGAATACGGCCGACACTGCGCCCAGCCCCAACAGCGTACCACCAACATCAAGCGTTCCCCCAAGGCCGATCCAGTAAGTCTACTTCTGGGTTGCCTGGAAGACGCCGTCCCACTCCGCTCCTGGCGGGTTGGCACGCAGATTTGTGATACGTTTGACGAAGAGATCGCGCAGGCCGGAAATTCCGAACCTGGCATAGGCAGAAACGCCTGAATCGAGGGCAGATTGCGCAGCGTCCCAATCCTGCGTGCGATAGGCGGCGAGCATTGCCGCGTGCGAAGTGGCGAGGCCTTGGAAGCTCTCGTCCGCTGCCACCTGCTCATCCCCCAGTAGCGCATGGATCGTCTCCGGCGCATCGCGGCCCACCACTCGGACGCGATCGAGTTCAAGCAGCGCAAATCCCTCCAGCTCGGCTGCCAGCGTGCTGCCGACAATGATGGGCACGCCATATTGCCTGGTCAGGCCTTCCAGCCGCGCGGCCATATTCACCGTGTCACCGATCAGCGAATAGGACAGGCGCTGGCGCGAGCCCATATTGCCGACGCAGCACAGGCCCGAATTGATGCCGATGCCGATCTTCACTTCGCCCGGCCACACCACGCCCTCGTTCCCAGGCATGGTACGATTGAGTTCCTCGGTCTTGGCGATCATTTCCAGCGCAGCGCGCGCGGCATTGCGATGATGGTCGGGATCGTCGAGTGGCGCATTCCAGAAAGCGAGGATCGCATCGCCGATATATTTATCCAGCGTGGCGCGCCGCTCCATCAGCAGGTCACTCATCGGTGTGAGGAAATCAATCAGGAAGTCGATCACCTCATTGGGCTTGTATTGCTCCGATATGCGCGAGAAGCCGCGGATATCGCACATTAGAACGCTCATATCGCGCTCTTCCCCGCCAAGTTCGAGTTTGTGCGGATCGGCAGCGATCTGGCGCACCAGCTCGGGCGAGAGATAGCGGTCGAAGGCCGAGCGGATATAGCTGCGCTGGCGCTCCTCGCGATAATAGGCGACGACGGTCTGCACCGCATATACTGCCGCAATGCCGAGCACCGGATAGGTGGGATCGAGCAGGTAATTGGCGCGCGTGAAGGCAAACCAGCTGAGCACGGCAACGCCCGATATCCCGATAATCGCCGCCAGTGCGCCCTTGGTGGCCCCTAGGCGCGGGAGGACAAATGCGAGACCGCCTGCGAGACTAACGAGCACGATCAATTCGAGCGCAAAGGCCCAGTATGGTCTTTCAAGAAAATGACCCGCCAAAATTTGCTCTGCGGCCGCAGCGTGGACGTTCACCCCACCAGTGCTTTCGGTCATCGGTGTCGCAACAAGATCCTGCAATCCTTCGGCGCTGCCGCCTACGAATACGATCTTGCCTGCGACTGCCTCGGTCAGTTGTTCGTCTGATGCGTCCCCGGTAATGATCGAAGATGCAGTCACTGGCTCGCGTGAGCTCTCCGGCGAAAAATGCACCCACATCTCGCCTGCTTCGTTCACGGGAATCTCGATCCCGTCCACTGTTATGGAAACCACGGCGCCGGGTGAATGCAGGGCCACATTGCCACCATCGCCCATTAGCATTTCAAGCCGGGCGGAATCGCGAGCAACGCGGAGTGCATCAAGCCCCAGTGAAGGGACAGGAACGTCTCCTTGTCGCGCCACCAAGGGTACGCGGCGAACTATCCCATCCACATCAGCCTTCAGGCTGACAAAGCCGAGACCCGCTGCGGATTCCTCCAATATCGGAAGCGGTAACAAGGCGGGGCCATATTGCGTGACTTTGCTGTTTGGTACCGTGCCTCTCACGGTGAAGCTGGCCTTGGGCTCCACCTCCCTACCCGTCTCACCGGGGTCGAGAAAGAAATAGGCCGCAACCACCGGCACCTGAGCAAAGCTCTCTGCCAGGAGCTCGTCATTTCCCGGCAAACCGGACAGGGCCGCGCGCAGTTCATCGGTCCCCTCAAGGTTCTCATACCGAGCGGCAATCTCCGCCGGAGAAGTCCGGTCAGGTTCGGAGAAAACGATGTCGTAGACTACTGCCGCTGCCCCAGCCTCGCCCAACCTGCGGGTCATCAAGGCAATATCCGTGCGCGGCCAAGGCCACTGGCCAATTTCAGCAATCGAATTTTCGTCAATATCGACTACGGCGACACCCTGCCCCAACGCAGCCTCGCGCGGATGGTACACTTGGTAGGTGTCGAAGACCTGCAGCCGCAACCGTTCCATCGGCGCAGGGTCGATCCATTTGAGCAGCAGGACGAGCACCAGCACGACCAGCCCGGCAAGCACCGGTCCCAATCTGCGTAGCCTCTCAATCAACCCCGCCATAGGCCCCTTCCGCCCCCATTCGATGGCGCAAATTATGGCTCTATCCCTGCGAAAGCAAATGGCGCTTTCCTACATTTACGCACGCGGCCTATCTCTGCCGCCGGTTCTTTGATCTGTCAGGAAACACACCGCTTTCGGGGCCAGAGGGATTTTTGCCTTTGGACAGTGTAGATCGGAAGAGCGTCGTGTAGGGAAAGAGTGTAGATCTCGGTGGTC
>CAJXLD010000077.1 GCA_913055595.1 uncultured Altererythrobacter sp. | reverse complement strand
ACTGGGTGTTAAAGTCCGGTTTGGAGCAGAAGTTGGGGATTTCTGTTGGATCAGATCAGGCTTGGTTCACTCACCTTGCAGCCATTTCGCCAGCTTCTGGCAGGGGGCGAGCACGTCCATCTGGGCAAGAAGGCGCTCGATATTCTTTCGGTTCTTGCCGAGGCCAATGGCGAAATTGTCACCAAGGATGAACTGCTCGATGCCGTATGGCCCGAAGTCACTATCGAGGAAAACGCCCTCCAGGTCCACATCGTGGCCTTGCGCAAGGCGCTTGGCCCCGAGGCCGACAGGCTCAAGACCTTCCGGAGCGTTGGCTATCAGCTGGAGCTGCGTGGAGATAATGCAACAGAAGCGGTAAACGCAGCCCCTGAGCGTTATCGGACTTCTGCTACGCGAGGTGACGCACGTTCCGAAAACAAGGCAACTTCCAAACTTTGGTGGAGGCGAAGATCGGGGTTAGCCTTCGCTACTCTGCTTGGGGCGTCCCTATTACTTGCCGCCGTATGGCAAAGCGGCCTTTTCGGTGAAGCAAGTAGCAAGCAAGTGACCGTCATGTCGCTTTCGGCTGCAGCAGAAACGGCAGACGAGGTTGCTATAGCAAATGGCATTACCGAGGAACTGATCGTGCGCTTGCGCCGTATTCCGGAGCTACGGGTTTTCAGTGGCCTTTCAGGTCGGGATTACGACGGCAACACTCTTCAAGGTTCGGTGCGGGTGGATGGAGAGGACATACGCGTATCGGCACGCCTTGAAGACACATCAGGCAGGGTGCTGTGGTCGAACAATTTTGATAGTAAGCTGACGGACTTCTTGTCGGTCCAAGAAGAGATTGCCGCAGCGGTTGCACGCACACTAAGTGTTTCACTCGATGTCGGCGTCGACTCTCGAGAGTATGGTGGCACGAACAACCCCGAGGCATTTGCGAGTTACCTGCGGGGTCGGATCAATGTCGCTTCGACAGACGGACTTCGCAATGAGAGGACACGACATTTTGAACGGGCTGTTGAACTTGATCCTGATTACATACGAGCATGGGCGGGTCTCTCGTCGGCTTTGAACACGACTTTGTTCGGGGCACTAAACAGCGGGGGGCGTGATTCCACTGGCACATGGCAAGCAGCAGATGAAATCATACGAAAGTCCGATCAAGCTTCGAGACGGGCGTTTGAAGCCAACCCTGACCTGATTTGGGGTAATCTCGCTCGAGCGGAACATCATCTAATCCTCAAGGATATGCGCGAGGCAGAACGATATATTCAGCGTGCAAAAGAGGTCGATCCAGGCAACGATCCGGAAGCAAAGATCGCTCTTGCTGCGCTCGAAATCCAGATGGGAAGATTGAGGAATGCCGACAGTTTGGCGCTGGCGGCAGAACAAATCGATCCGATTTATGCCGATACAAACGCTTCGAGAGTGCGCGACCTCGTCATGTTGCGCCAGTATGAAAAGGCAATCGCGCTCTTCGAAAGAATGCGCAATGACGGGCACCCTTCGAACGAGATCAACATAATCCATGCGTTCTGGGCGGTTCGAGCATTGGAGGGCCGAAGCGCCGCATATGACTATGTCGAATCAATCGGCTTTGGAGGTTATATAGGCTTTCTAAACGGATACAGACGAGGGGTAGAAGATGGGCTCTTCGACATGTCAGAGGCTCAAATTCGTGACCTAATTGATCACGAGCAATGGATTGGAGGATCGAATTTCGGCCGAATGGCTTTTCATTCGGCTGCCGATGGTCATCCTGATACTGCGCTTACCCTCTTCAGGATCGCCCTCGAGAATACAACCGGGATCGTGAATTACTATTTCTGGTATCCACCACTTGCCGAATTACGAGAGACTGAAGAATTCCAGGCCTTGATTGAGGAACAAGGCTTTGTGACAGCCTGGCGAGAGAGCGGCGAATGGGGCGATTATTGCCGTCCGCTTTCGGACACCGAATTCGAATGTTTCTAATGTCCGCAAATGGGTGGAAAGCGGACATTGGAGATCTAAGCACAACACAAGCCCCGAGCTCTGAAAAGAAATCCTATATCTCGCGAAATTGCGTAACCGATACGCAATTTTGACACCGTTGCTGACTTATTGAGTTAGTGATATAATACACTAATCCTCTAATAGCAGTGTTTCGTTTTTCAGAATGAAATAGCAAATCGTTCTCTGAAATCACGATACAGGTTCTATTGCGGATTTTTACTTGGAGGCTGAATGGTGGGAGAGCTTAATGTCACTCAGGTTATTAGACGCAATGTCCATTTTTGCACTGGCGATGGGCACTAGTTCGCCTGCTACCGCCCAACTTGCCGATCTGGAGGAATCAGAAATAGGCGAGCGTGTCCAAGCTGTGGTCGAACGAGCCATGGATCGGCCCGAAGCCGTCGGCCTGTCGGTCGCCGTCGTGAGAGGTAACGAAGTTGTCTTTAATAAGGGATTTGGCAAGGCCAACCTTGAATGGGACACAGACGCGGACTCGGAAACGATCTTCCGCATTGGCTCCATTACCAAGCAATTTACCGCAGCAGCCATAATGAAGCTGGTCGAGCGCGAACAGATGGCACTCGACGATCCGATCAGCCAATATCTGCCCGACTTTGATGTAGGCGGTAGGACGATTACGGTACGTCAATTGCTCAATCATAATTCCGGCATCCCCAACTATACTGCACAACCCAACTTTATGCGGGATGCGGCAGGCCGCAATCTCACTCATGAACAGCTACTGGAATGGGTGATTGGCGTGGATTTCGATTTCGAGCCCGGCGAGGGCTGGAACTACTCCAACACCAACTACTACCTGCTTGGCATGATTATCGAGATGGTTGATGGGCGTTCCTACGCCGTCTTCATGGATCAAGAGTTCTTCGAGCCCCTGGGTCTTACACATACGAGTTACGGCGATCTCGCAAGAGTTATTCCCAAACGCGCTGAAGGCTATCGCTACAATATGCAAAACGGCCAGTTCTTTAACGATACACTGAGCAGCATGAATGCGCCAGGTGCAGCTGGTGCACTCGTTTCATCAGCTGGTGACCTCGCCAAGTGGCATCTAGCTCTAACCAGTGGACGCGCAGTACAGCCGGAATCCTTTCGGCAAATGGTCGAATCGACGATTGATACTGGCCAGCCCAGTTCAAGCTATGGTTTCGGCCTTATGATTCGCGAAGGCGCCAATGGCAGCATTATCGGACACGGTGGCGGCATCCAAGGTTTTAACAGCTCGGCCAGCTACCTGCCAGAGCAGCAGCTTTACGTAGCCGTAATATCGAATAGTCAAGCGCTCCCCAGCACTGCAATCGAACAGCAGATCGTTGGGGCACTCACAAGTGCAGAATACGAAGCGATTCAACGCGTCACCGCACATCCGGATAGCGAAGCCGCGGTGAGGCGAACGGTGGCGGAGATGGCTTCAGACGAACCTGACTTTTCTTTCATGACTGAGGCATTGGCGCGGGTTGCCATTGCGCAGCAGCCCAACACTTCACGCTATTTCGCGTTCCTCGGTGAACTTCAGGAAGTCACATTTCGCGAAGTCAACTTGCGGGGCGCTGACATCTTTGACCTTACGTTCGCGAATGGCACAGCAGAAATGCAGATTGTAATCGGCGAAGACGGTCGAGTGGCGATGGCTGGGCTGCGACCGACATCCGCGCTGCCAAGTTCTTAACCAGAACAGACTTGCAGAGATTTTGGCCGCGTGCAGACTTTGATCCATTCGCGAACGTCCGCAATTGGGTCGTAAGCAGACGTTCCGCGCGTCACTCGTTCTAATGTCCGCTAACGACCCAATTGCGGACGTTTGGCATTCAGCCCCAATCTGATCATTCTTGGGTTCAGTTCGGCTGCATGTTAGGGTTCTCCTTGCACGCGTATTTCGGGAGGGCGACCTAGATGCTGAAGCAAATCATCTTTGCGGCAACTGTGACCAGCTTATCTGTTCAAGCTAATGCGCAGGACAACTTGTCTTGTCCTGTTCAGGGTTTGGGTATGTTGGCAGGTGAGTGGCAAGTCTCAGTCCAGACTTTTTCGCCGACTGGCGCGATTACAACTTCCGAGCGCCGTGAAAATATGGAGCTGATTGGCCCGGGTCGATTGCTGATGCAATCTAGTCAAGGAAATGCGCGGATCGCTGAGTTTGATGCCAACAGTGGGTCGGTTCAGCTTGTTCAGGCGGACCAAACTCCGATGGGTGAACCTATTGAGCTTAGCATTACGTTCTGCTCCAAGGCTCCTGGTTCAGACACAATCTATTGGACTGAGGAGTTTGCCCCCTCAATTATAGACGGAGGTAATCCATCTCTTCCTGACGGGTTCGAATTGGTTCAGCGGCATGAGCATATCGCCACTGCTGACAAGCACATTGAGATCGTCAGTGCCAATGTTCCATGGGCTGAAGGCAGAAATGTTACAGTCGTTATTGTCACCTACACACGAGTAGATGTAAGCCGCGATTAGCGTCTAATTGCCGCGATATTTTCTAGTGTCCGCTTTCCACCCAATTCCAGCCGTTGAGCGCGTGAATTGCGGTGATGGCAGCTAACGACCCAATAGCGGACATTGGCGATCTACTAGCGGTACAGGTTAGGTTGGCGGGTCCGATTGACAGTTTTGCCACGCCTACCGGCCAAAACGCAGCACCATCGCCATCATCTGTGCGGCGCATTCAGCGTCCAACTCCCAATATCGATCCTCAAGCCGCTCATACGTGCGATGCCACATACCTTTAGGTCGACGGATTCCCGCTTCCCACCCTGTCTCGCACCCGAGCTTTTTCTGGATACGGAATAGGCGTTCAAATGGGCGGTCGCGCGGTGCGTCACGCTGGCTCTGGTAGCCGAGACGCCACGCTTGTCGGGAGGCAAAGCGGTCGCCGCCGGGAGGGAGGTAGAGTTTGCCAACTCGGATGCCGTGATAGGGGCATATCATCCACCATCGCTTGCCCCCATAGTTAGGGGTTGTATGGCACAGATAGACCGATTGCAGCACCTTCTCGGCATCATCGCCACTACCCCGCGTGTAGTTCAATACAAGACGTTCCTCACCGGGCTGGTTCATGACTGCGCGGTAACTAATCGACCCACTTGGTGAACCTCCGCAGGTCCAGTGCAACGTGCCGGAAATCTCACTGCCTTCGCATGCTCGACCCGTGCGCAACATCCACGTCAGATCAATGCGCAGGCAATGCTCGGCAATCGGCCTCCCGCCATAGCGTCCTGATCCGTAGCCACCCATTTCAGGCGGTCCCGCAACCAGCCGCATCGCGAGATTTTCCTAAATCATTAGGAAACTTCCCCCTCTCATGGGGTCCGCTTCGCTTTTCGATATTGCCGTTTCGCGCCGAACGCCGCTTACCCTTAGCCGTTCGTGGCCCGGTCGATAGACCGCCATGCAATTTGCAGCGGCTGGAGCGGTAAATGTCTTTTCGCTTACACGGCGTGCCCGCTCGCGTTTTCGCTCCGCAGGTGAGATCGGCCAGGATCGCGGGAAATTCACCTCCCTCATCGCACCAGCGCCGCCATAGCGCGCGTTTCTGGAAATCAGTCATTCGCCGCATCGGGAATGGCGAGTTTGTAGAGATGAGGATCGCCTTTACCCCGTCCTCGGTGGACACGGACCAGATAGCCGCATTTGATCAACTTATTGATGTAGCGGTGCATGTGCTGTTGGCGAATGCCGAGCATGTCGCCCACCTTGTTTTGGTCGATTGCAAACGCTTCGGTCCGCCGACTGTGGCTTTGCTTCAAGAACAGCCAAAGCCGCATGGTGTGATCGCCGGGAAATGAAAGTATCTCGTCTCGACTGATCGACGCACGGCTTTCGCCGCCGACCCAGTTACGTCCATTCACCTGGTAGTCCCAGGCTGACGCTACGACTTTCAGCACCTCCTCGGCGGAAAGCGGTTCAGGAAATTCTCGGTTCAAGATCATCATTCGGTCCATCAATTGCACCACGTCCGCGCACTCGCGGGCTGAAACCATTGCTGCGCGCCACAGGCTATCATTCCGCGTGCCAATTTCGCCGCTGAAATTGCCGCCCGTAGGAAGAAGGGGGGAAGAGGAAGGGGGTGTATATCTATTGTAAACCGAATTGGTGTGCGGTGAGGCACTCCGCATTGGCAGATCGGCAATGTCATCAAGGCCGCCCTGTATGAATTGGTAAGGCGTTCGACTGCCAAGAGAAGGCGGGGCAACCACAAACCCGTCACCGAGAAGATCGATTGGTTTTGAAGGATCAGGACGAACACGGCGCTTCTCGCCACCATGCCGATACCATGCCTGCCAATTGCCCGAACCACTACAAACGATGATCGGCGTAGGGCCATGTTCTGAAAGTGCGTCAGCCAGCAATCGCTCGTCGTTTGAGTCGATGTCGACAATCGTGAGGCGACTGCGTCTGCAAGCAAAGCCAAAGGAGTCAGCGGTGTTGAATCTAAGCGCAAGCTGTCCGCTAACCTTTGAGCCGAGCTTCAGGTAGCCTTTTACGGCAGGACGTTTGTCGCGCACCGGGAAAGTGCTGATACCCGCTTCAGCGTAGCGAGGTTGCCATTCAGCGAAGATGCCAGCCATGATCCGTGTCCGTTTCGAGCATGGGGATCACGCCGCCCGGTCGACCGTTCCGGCTTCAACAAGTCTGTTGATACTGGAAACCTTCACAAGTCGCCGGGTTCCGATAGCTACGCATTCGAGCACTTCATCTGAGATTAGCTCGTAGGTCTTGGTTTTGCCGATACCCAGGATGCGGGCCGCGTCTGCAATTGAACATAGCACTGGGTCCATGTGCGGTGGTCCTTTCATTGCCCCCGCCCGCAACCGCGCGAGCACGCCGGAACATGTGTGGAACACAGTATAGACCACCAGCGAATCACCGGCCACTATTGTGCGCGTTTACCCCCAAGAAAATCGGGGAAAAGCTGGGGAATGCGGGCTTCCTTTCAGATCAAATGCGATTAAGGGGCGCACGAATCGGAATTACCTCAGCTCCATCCCCGCCAAGTGCGAAATTGGCCCATGCACTCATCATTTCGCGCCGTTTGTCGAAGAAGTCTGTTCGGCGATAGGCAGCTTCCACTGCCTTCGGAACTGTGTGGGCGAGGGCGGCCTCCGCGACTTCGCCCGGCTGGCTCGATTGTTCCGCAGCCCAATCACGGAAGGTCGAGCGGAAGCCATGCACAGTGCAGGGCACCTTCATGTCGCGCAGGACCTTGGTGAGCGTCATATTGCTCAACTCGTTCCCGTTGCCAGCCGGAAAGATCAGATCGGTTCCAGCTTGGCGGATAGCTGCCATGCTGCGGAACAGCGCGACTGCAGCGGGCGACAGCGGAATGCGATGCAGTCGACGGGCTTTCATGCGGTCGGCAGGGATCGTCCAGACTGCGGTGTCCAGATCAACCTCGTTCCAGGTAGCGCCCCGAACCTCACCGCTTCGCGTAGCAGTCAGGATGGCAGCCCGCAGCGCCAGCGCACCCATGCCACGCTTTTCGACCAGTCGAGCCATAAGGGCAGGTAATTTCGCATAGGGTAGGGCTTCAAAGTTTCCTCGCTTGGGCTGTGCAGGCAGGCGGTCGGCAACGGCTGGACCAAGTGTTCCGATGAATAGCGCTCCATCTGGTCGGGCAAAACGAAGTGTTCGAATGATGAGGCTGCGGACTTTTCGCGCCGTTTCCGGTTTGCGGGTCCAGATCGGGCGCAGGCATTTGGCGATTGTGTCAGCATCGATACTCTGCACTTGCAGCTTGCCAAGCGAGGGGAAGGCGTAGGTCTTGAGTTGCGATAAACTTTGCCGCCGCTTTGCATTGGAAATCTTGGCATCGGCTGCCTTGGCTTCGAGAAATCCCAATGCGGCCTCGCGGAAGGTGCGGATCATTTCCTTAGGCGGTCTGAGTGCCAAATGAGGATCGCGGCCTGCAACCAGCGCAGCTTTCACCAAGGACGCCTTCTCGCGGGCTTCACCCAGTCCCACTGCACGAAGGCTGCCAAGTCCAAACTCACGACGTCTGCCATCATTCTGGATGCGTGCAACCCAGCTAGCCTGCCCGGAAGCGCGCACAAATAGAATCAATCCATCGCCGTCGTGATGCCGCCCCGGCTTGTTGATTGCTGCCTTTACGTGCGCCTGAGTCAGCTTACCCATTCTCATCTCGTGGTTAGAGTATGAGGTATTCCCCCATTTCGTCCCCCACCCATAGCGCGAAATGACACGCGCAGCAACGAACGCGAGCGCGTTTCTGCGGATAAGTTCTGCTAGGGATTCAGAGGTTTTCCGGTCGCGAGCGATTGGCAGCGAAGTGGAAAATGGCTCCCCGAGTTGGATTCGAACCAACGACCAAGTGATTAACAGTCACCTACTCTACCGCTGAGCTATCGGGGAGCAGCCCGATGGGCAGGTGAGCGCCTATATGTGCGTGATTCCGCTTTGGCAAGCCCGCTTTTTAACCTCTGCGGACTTCCTTGGGAAAAGCGGGATTCAGACCACGAATTGTTCGGCTACGATCCGGTCATCCAGCGCATGGCCGGGATCGAACAGCAGCGTCATTTCCATGTCGCGAGCAATCTCGACATGCACCTCGGCGACGTCGCGATATTCCTTCTGGTCGGCCACCGCAGCGACGGGGCGCTTGGCAGGTTCGCGTATCTTGAAGGATACGCGGCTGCGATCGGGCAGAATGGCCCCGCGCCAGCGGCGCGGGCGGAAGGGGCTGATCGGCGTCAACGCCAGCACCTGTGAATCGAGCGGCAGGATCGGCCCGTGCGCAGAGAGATTGTAGGCAGTCGATCCCACTGGTGTGGCTAGCAAAATACCGTCGCCTGCCAGTTCGGGGATGCGCACCTTGCCGTTCACGCTGACCTCGATCTTCGCGGTCTGGCGCGTTTCACGCAGCAGGCTGACTTCATTGATGGCGCAAGAAGTGTGCTTGTTGCCATGCTGGTCGACCGCCTCCATCCGCAAGGGGCAGACGCTGACAGGCTTGGATTTGGCAATTCGTTTCAGCAGGCCCGCACAATCGCGATGGCGGTTCATCAGGAACCCAACCGTGCCCAGGTTGAGGCCATAGGCGGGAAGCACGCGATTATCGTCCAGCATCTGGTGCAGGGCATCGAGCATGAAGCCGTCGCCACCCAAGACCACTACCGCTTCGGCTTCCTCCAAGGGAACCCAAGCGTGACAATCGGCCAGCTCTTCGGCTGCCTTGCGTGCACGGTCTGTGGGCGATGCGAGCAGCGCCAGCCGATTCAGGTCGATTTGTGAGCCGTTTGTCCCCATGGGCAGCGACAGTAATAGCAGCGTCCCGATTTGCAACGGAACTTGCAACAGAGCGTGACCTTGGTGCCGGTTTGGGCCAAAATGCACGCATGTCTTTGATCCATTCCGCCCAAAACTGTCGTCGCAAAGGGGACAGGCGCGCGAACCCCATGCATCCGCTGGCCGATGTGTTGTCAGGCGCGATCGAGCGCAACGAGGTGGAAATCCAGTTCCAGCCGCAGTTTTCCTGCGCAGACGGAGGCATCATCGGCGCCGAAGCGCTCGCGCGCTGGGCACCTGATGAAGCAGCCGAAGTGAGCGGCGACGAACTGTTCACCATCGCCGGTCAAACCGCATTGTCGCACAGCCTGTCACAATATGTCTTCGATGCTGCCTTGAAGGAGGCGCATGATTGGCCCGGGGAGATGAGGCTCTCGCTCAACATAACTGCTGGCGATCTTGCCGATCCGGAGTTTGCCGACCGCATGGCTGATTCCTTGGCGCGCAGCGCGTTCCTGCCAGGGAGGCTGACACTGGAAATTACCGAGCAGGCGCTGGTCGATGAACTGGACCGGTCTGCTGAACGGTTGCAGAAGCTGGTTGAGCTCGGCGTGAAGGTAGCCCTGGACGATTTCGGGGCGGGTTTCTGCAACTTCCGCTATCTCAAGGCGCTGCCGCTGCATTACCTGAAGCTGGATCGCAGCATGGTGGAAGGCATCGGCACCGACATGCGCGATCTGGAGGTGCTGCGCGGCATCGTTGCCATGGCATGTGCATTGGACCTCGATGTCGTGGCAGAAGGAATCGAGACGCAGGTACAACGCGAAGCCGTTACGCGCGAAGGATGCATGGCCTGGCAAGGCTTTCTGGGGGCAAAGCCAATGGCTGCCGCAGAATTTCGCTCTCTCGTAAAATCTAGGCCGCTCTTTTTTCCGCCTTCCTGACAATTCCGCTCAGTCCCTTGGTCAGCTGGAACAGGCCGTTGAGACGGCTCTGCGGGTCGCCCCATGCGCGGTTGATCACCAACTTCATGTCGGGGCGCAACTTCGCGCTGTCCTTCAGCCGCTCGACATAACCGATCAGCCCCATGGGATCGGGGAAATGGTCATTGTGGAAGGTGACCAGCGTCCCGCGTGCGCCGACGTCGATCTTGGCGATATGTGCAGCAATGGCCTGATGCTTGATCTCGATCAGGCGGATGAGGTTCTTCGTCGGTTCGGGCAATTCGCCGAAACGGTCGATCATCTCGGCGGCCATGGCTTCGATCTCCGCCTTGTCGCGCGCATCGTTGAGGCGGCGGTAAAGCGCCATGCGCACGGCAAGGTCGGGCACATAATCCTCAGGGATCATGATCGGCGCATCGACGGTGATCTGCGGGG